>DASSHJ010000089.1:0-14430 GCA_035692965.1 Nitrosospira sp.
CTGGGGACGTAACAACACGGTCCAGTGATCGTATTGGCGGATTATCGTTTGCGGAGCGCCAAACTTGAGCATTGTTGCGTTAAAGATTGACGCGTTTTTTTGAGAAGATGGGATCATCCGAATCGTATGGGCAGGTTGAGGCATCTGCGAGAAATTTTATACGAATACGACTATTCGTACTCGGGGGCCGAATGCCGATGCAGGCCGGTGGGACGGCTGCGATGGTAACAGCTTTTTTCGGACCAGCGCGAGCACGCGGGAACTCAGTACCGGGAGCCTGTAGTCCGAATGGTCTATTTGTACCCTGTTTGTACCCTATTTATACCTTGTGGTGGCTCAATTATTTTAATATTGGTGACATATTATTATATAGATAGGTTTCACTAACTAGCGTAGTATCACCCCTCCATAGCGGAGGAGGCCGGACGGTTCAGCATGAGCTCGACAGCCTTGTTTCAGTAACATTTTCATAGGACACGTGGAGAAGCCGGGTAATGATCGAGAGATTCAGTATTGACACATTTACCCGGAACCTGAGCGGCGCGATGTGGATATTCGCCAGATTGCCGGACGACGGCACCGCTGCCGCTTTGATTCACCGTAGTATCCAGCGTGAGGTTTGGCGTGAATTAAAGTTCGGTGATCGCGTGGCAATGTGCCTCGCGCTGCCGTTTATTCCGCTTGTATTTGCATTGCTGGTAGTCGTTTTCACGGTTGCCAACGGACCAGCCATAAAGAAGAGGACGGGGAAGGGGATCATTCAGCAGATTCGGGAGCAGGCCGAATGCGCGATGCATCTCGCTATACTGCCGCCATGGTACTACATATTTGAATTGCACGATGACGACAAGAGACTGCATGCGAGTGAGTACCTGAACCGGTTCGAAACGAAAGCGGGTCTCTATCGTTTTTTGCGCGACAGCAACGGTGGTTTGCCTGTTCCGGAGGAACGTAGCACAGCTTGTATAAAGGATAAGGCGCGCTTTAGAGACCGCTGTCGGGAGTTCGGCGTGATGACTGCTCCCGTTCTCCTCAACGTGTCCGGTGAGCACATCGGGGTCGTGGACTGGACGTCGCCGGAATTGCCCGAGCGCGACCTCTTTGTTAAGCCACTGCACGGCCAGGGTGGAAAAAAAGCTGCGCGATGGAATTACCTGGGGTCAGGCAGATACAAGCGAAATGATGGCGAAACGTTAACCAGGGATCAGTTGCTGGAACACTTGCAGCAAGAATCGCGCCATACGGCATTCCTGGTTCAGCCCCTCCTCGTAAATCACAAGGAACTTATTGATCTTGCAAACGGCACCCTTGCCACTGTTCGTGTAATGACCTGCCGCAATGAGCAGGGGGAAATTGAAGTTACCAACGCCGTGTTTCGGATGGCTCAGAACAAGTCATCATCCGTTGATAACTTTCATGCGGGGGGTGTTGCTGCCAATGTGGACATTCAAACAGGCGAATTGGGCGCTGGAACCCGGGGCGCCTGGGGAGTCACCGCGGACGGATGGTATGAAAGGCATAGTGAGACAGGCGCACAGATTTTACATCGAAAGCTGCCGTGCTGGCCCGATCTTATCGCGCTGGTGCAGCGCGCGCATGCCAGCGCTTTCTCCGACCAGGTCGTTATCGGTTGGGATGTTGCCCCGCTTGACAGTGGTCCCTGCATCATGGAAGCCAACAAGGCGCCCGATCTGGACATTATTCAGAGGGCAGGCGGTGGACCGATTGGGAATCAGCGGTTGGGCAAGCTTCTGGCGTTCAACCTGAGGCGGGCCATCGAGGCAAAGCACACCCTCCCTATGGCGCCTGATGATGCTCAAGACCTCGAATCAGGCAGAGCGCTGTAGGAGCGTGTAGCCGCTGGCCGTTCGATTTCGGGCTCTCTTATTGGTGCACGACAATTTCGGTTGAAGGTAATATTCTGAGGTCCATACCGCTTGGGCAGTTTGCGAAAACTGCCTCAGCTCTTGCCAGATCTGCTCCGAAATCAATCTCGCACCAGAGATGACCCGAGACAGAGCACCCATTAACTATCTGTTTTCCAGCAAGTGCATCGATAATCGTAAGATACCAGGACTTCAGTTCAGCCTGGTTTCGTAACGCAGTTTCAATGGCAGATCGAAACTCCTGGGGGCCCTGCCCACGGAAAAAAGTAAGCCCCACCGACTCCGCATCGATCTGATCCGCGGGCATCGTTTTATTCACGTGCTTGACCCATCCTGTTTCAGCCAGTTGCACCTTCATATCGTCCGCATCATAGATGAGCTTATGATCAGTGCTCAGAGTGATTGGCGCGAGTTCTGAGCTTAGCACCTTTGCAAGCACCGCCTCCTCAAAAACCGTATCCCCATTCAGCAGCACAAAATCATGGTCCATCATAAACCGAGCGATCCAGCAGCTTGCGAGGTTATCTGCAACTTCGAAAAACGGATTAAACAGAGACGTGATCTGGGCTCGATCCGCGTAGCGCTGCTCCAGCAGGGTTTCTACCAAAGTGGATTGAAAACCGGTAACCACTGTGATTTCGCTGATCCCGTTAGCGAGCAGCGCATCAATCTGCCATTCGATAATAGGTTTACCTAGAACCGGTAACAGGCATTTTGGCGTGTTCTGGGTTAACGGGAGCAGCCTTCGTCCTTGGCCTGCACTCAGAATAATCGCTCTAACAGGTGTTCCTGGGTTGCTGCCTGTCATAATTTGTATGATTTATAGAAGTAAAAATAAACGAATAAACAGCCCGTCTACAGCCTTTTGAAGTCCGGGCCTGAATGTTTTAAGCGCTTGCAAGAAAGGTTAAAACTTCAAACCCATCTTCCGATGTAATTCAGGCTGCGATGAAACACGCTCATTCCGATCCGATCAGGCGAGCAGCCCGCTCAGGTCGGGTAGCGTTGTTACATCCGGGGGAAACGGGTTCTGGTCGCCCGGCCGGACCCGGCCTAGAAATGAAACCTTATTAAGCTGCGCACTTTTATAATCGACCAGCGCGTCACCGATCATCAGGACGCGCTCGGGCGGCAGCTCATGCGCTGCCAGAATGTCTGCTATGAGCGTCTGTTTGGGGGCAGGGGAGCCGCGCACAGCAGCAAAAAAATGCGCGAGGCCCCGGCGTTTCACGATAACGTTGAGCTCCGTCTCCGGTGTCCCTGATGCAATGAACAGCGGAATTCTAGCTGATTCTCTACGGATGAGCTCGGCTGCGCCTGGAACACCCTCGCTGGCGATGACGGCTTCGACTACCAACTCCGAGAAACGCCGATCCAGAATGTTTTCTTCTTCAGCCGTCAACGGGGGCTTTTTCAGCAAGTGTTGCTGGAAATAGCGGAATTTGTGATAACGCGACATGCCACCGTTCAGGCAGTGGTATTCCGCGACCTCAGCCATTACCTCGTTCCCGTATTCGCGGTAAAGGTTTACAAATGCTTGTGTCTTGATATCTCCGGACTCGACCACTACCCCGTCGAAGTCGAAGATAATCGCCTCCCAGTGTACGGTCTTCATGCTCTGTTATCCGAAGCCAGGGGGACGAGCTCATTGTCTCCGCCCGCATGATGCATTGCCTGATGGATATCGCGGAGGCAATCCAGCAGGCCCTGTCCCAGATCGACATGCTCATTCAGTACCAGTTTATGCCCGATACGGGGCTGGAAAGCGTAAGGAGTTACCTCGTAATGATGCACGGCATCGGCCTTCTCGAAATGCAGTTCCACCTCCCAGGGCATTATTTCAGAGATCATGGTCATGACATCCTTTATTCTCAGGCGCTCCTGGCCGGTAAGAATCAAATGGCGATTGGCAAACTCTGGCGCCAGGACCTGAACACTCATTCGTGCGGCATCTTCCACGTGAATATACTCGCGGATGGCTTCGCCCGTGCCGCGATAGGTGATCGAATGCCGTGACAATGCCTCATGCAGCATGCGATAGATACCGTTACGCGCATCCGCGCGCCTTCCATACAGCGAGCCGTAGCGCAAAATGCTGTAATCAAGGCCGTAGCGCTCATGATAAGTTTCGATGAACCGTTCCGCCGCTTGCTTGCTTGCCCGGTAGAATGAGCCGGACTCGGAGTAGACATAGATAGTGCTTGCAAAGACGAAGCGGCGGGCGCTGGCAATACGGGCTGCTTCCAAGGCGTGCATATTCCCCAACACGTTGACTGTGGCCGTCGCGAGAGGTTTGTCGTGCGCTTCGTCAATGTCTGCGATGGCGGCAAAGTTGTATACCACATGGGCGCCTCTTGCGGCGTCAATCACCTGACGGAGGTCCATGATGTCCCCTATGATCATCTCCTGATCCGGACGCAAGTGAGGTGACGAACGGCAATCAAACAGGCGTACCCGATATCCCGCGTTGGATAGCGCATCCGCCACATGGCTTCCGAGGAAGCCGCTCGCGCCATATACCACGGCGATCTCGTTCGTCGTCATCCTACTGCTCGTCCCTCAGGATCCCCGCATTGCTCAGGCCTAGCAGCAAATTCTCGGCGGCTTCAATTTCCATACGGTGGCGGGCCTCCCGTGCGAGCGAACCGACATGCGAGGTGAGAACCGTGTTTTCACAAGTCAGCAAGGGGCCGCGATAGGGTTCCTGCTCGAAAACATCAAGCGCAGCACCCTCCAGTTGCCCTGAGGTCAGGGCGTCCAGAAGCGCAGATTCATCAATAAGGCCCCCGCGCGCAGTATTGATTAACACTGCACCGCGTTTCATTCGCGCCAGAGCTTCCCGGTTGATCAAGTGATGCGTATGTGCATCATAAGTCAGATGCAGGCTTACGATGTCTGCCTTTCCCAGGAGTTCATCCAGGGGAATTAGCCTCACTCCCGGAGGGGCTTCGGTGACATAAGAGTCATGGGCCAGAACCTGCGCACCCAAAGCTTGGCAAGCTTGCGCGACGCGGCGTCCAACACGGCCCAGGCCAACAATGCCGATGCATTGGGCGGCCAGGAGGCGACCCTGGGTTCTCGGCCATTCGCCATCTCGCAGCCGTCTGTCCGTCTGCCGTATCTGCCTCAGAACAGCAAGCATCAATCCCAGGGTCAATTCCGCTACCGCTTGAGCAGGAGCCTCAGGCGTGTTGAGAACAGTAATTCCGTAGCGCCTCGCCGCGTCCAGATCGACGTTGTCGATGCCCGTCCCGCACCGGGATATGACTTTCAAGCTTTTCGCTGACGCCAGAACGCGTTCGGTCAGGGGTTCTATGCCCGCGATCATCCCCACAGTATCCGCTCCGATCAGTGCTGTCGCTTCATCTTCCGTTAATTTGCGTCCGTGACTATTTTGCGCAATCTGCATGCCTGCTCTTATCAACCGTTGAACAGGAGGGTTGCTGTCCAGGTCGAACGATGAGGTTGAGATGACAAGTCTGGTCATATATCTGCTCTGATGTCCCGCATATGGGTTCGGCATAGTGAATCGAGTATACGGATATCGAGACCGTAGCCGATAAAGCTGAAGCCGGCCTCGATGTTTCGCCGCAACAGGCCTGGATCAGGTTCTACTACATGAACTCCCCCGGCCTTGCCCAGACGGCGTCCAGCGTCAAGAACCCGTTCCATCGCCGTTTGAACCTCGGGATAATCAAGTTCGCCCGGTCGTCCCATCGAGCCGGACAGGTCATAAGGCCCGATAATATAGGCATCCACTCCGGGAACAGAAAGAATGGAATCGATAGCTTCTACCGCGTCGATATGCTCGATCATTACCACCACTACGGCATTATTGTCCAGCCAGTTCCGGTATTGCTGGAAACCAGCGCCGTACTGCTGAGCGCGCGCAAGGCCGACACCCCGCTGGCCTCGGGGCGGATAATACACGGCCTGCACGGCAACCTGTGCATCCGCAGCGGATTTAACCATGGGAACCATTATCCCTGTTGCCCCCGCGTCCATCACACGCTTGATCTGGTCTGCGTCATTCGAAGTCAATCGGACGATGGCGGGGCATCCCCTGCCATCGAGCACCTGGATCAGCATTTGTACATCGCTGAGTTCAAGGACGCTGTGCTCCATATCGAGCACGAGCCAGTCAAATCCGGCCCCAGCCATGATCTCGGCAATAGAGGGATGTCCAAGAGTGATCCATGACCCGATCGTCAGGGCATTACGGGCAAGTTTTGATTTTAATTCCATTGAAAGCAGCGGAAAAACTCTGCAGACGTGTCTAGTAAGAAGCAAGCAGCGGATCGGATTCCATCAACCACGCGACCCTTTCCAGATCAGCGGGAGTATCGACGGCCTGAGTGTTGAATTTCGTTCTGACCATTTTTACCGGATAACCGTGCTCGATAAGTCGCAGCATATCGATGGACTCCAGCTTTTCGAGGGGGGTAGGCGGTAACCGGGCGAAGTCGAGCAGCGTTGCTCGCCGAAATGGGATGATGTAGACCTGCTTGTAGGCAAGATGATGCGAGAAAACGGACTGGACCGAGGCTGGAGCAGTGGGTATGGGCTGCCGGGACATGTAAAGCGCCTCGTCCTTCTGATTCATGACGACCTTGATGGTATTGAAGTCATAGAAATCATCCCTGTTGTCGATAGAATGCACAAGGTTGACACAGCCGAGCTGGGGTTCGGCGCCAAATGGGGCAACGGCCGCGTCTATCATCTCAGGACGCGTCATCGGCTCGTCTCCCTGCACCATCACGATCAACTCCGCATCCATATCAGCCACAGCTTCCGCCACCCGGTCGCTTGCCCTTTCGTGGGCGTCGGAGGTCATGATGACGTTCGCGCCAAAAGCCAAAGCTGCTTCTCGAATTTCTTCATCGCAAGTGGCTATGAAAGTTGCATCAACTGCGTGGCTCAAGGATACGCGCCTGTAGACATGCTCCAGCATCGTGCGACCCAGCAATTTCGCGACTGGCTTCCCGGGAAAGCGGGAGGAGCCCATGCGAGCGGGTATGACTGCAATTGTTTTCATGATGTGATGATCTGACCGTCGGAAGCGCTGGCACGCGTGATATTACTGATGGATGTATAGAGGCGCTATTCGAGCTTGCCGGATCAGAAATTTTCTGACAGTTTCACGGGTATTTTCCAGGGACGCTATCGTACCACTACAGATAACATTCCGGGAGGGTCCAGAGGCAATTTGAGGTACGTCGAAATGTGGAAAAGAGGAATGGACTGCGAGTTCACTGTGGCTGTCGACAAGCCCTACATATATAATAAGAAATTTTTTGCACGGTAAACGGGTCTAAAAGACGCTGAACGGACGCGATAACCGTTATGTCAGTTACAGAACAATAACGGGTATCAAGCTCGTTTTCTAGCCGCAGATGCAACCCCTTATGAAACCGGAGGAAAAGGTTCGGCAGCGCTCGGTCACCGATCAGGCTCATTTTGAAGGGCCATCGCCTGATTTTGTATTTGCGCGACTAACGCTTTCGGTACATTAAACGAACTGATGTCCATGACTCCCGCCGCGTCCGCTACCTCTTCTATCGACGTAGTTATTCCAGTATATAACGCTCCCCAGTTGACCCGGCGCTGCATCGAATCGGTAGTGGCCTGGCTGAGCCCGTCCGTACGGTATATTCACGTTCAGGATGATGCATCGGAAGCCGAGACACGAGAGATGCTAGACAATCTCCCCTACGCATCTCTCCGCGTGCATCATTCCTTGCGGAACCAGGGGTTTGGGGCATCGGTAAATGAAGCGGTCAGCCGCTCTGATGCTTCCCTCATTCTTGTGCTGAATTCGGATACCGCAGTTTTTGAAAACATTTTGCCTGCGCTGTCGGCGGCACTCGAGGCGGATCCCACGCTCGCCCTGATCATTCCGGGTGGCAATGACTATGCGCGGGATAATTTGCCCCGGTATGTTTGCAGGCCCGGTGGTTACGTCCGCACGCACCGTCTTCGAGGGCACGCGTTCCTGATGCGCCGTAACGTCTTTCTTGAGGCGGGGGGGTTCGACCCGGCTTTCGGACGAGGCTATTACGAAGACACCGACCTTGGAAGGCGGCTGAATCTGAGCGGCTGGCAGATTGGCGTGCATCCCGACGCTAGCATTCAGCACGAGGGGGGTGGGTCATTTGGTCGTGGACAGTCGTACATGAGGCTGGTGAAGCGCAACCGGGCGCTTTACTTCTCGCGCTATCCCCATGCTTCCCTCAACGTACTGTTGCTATCCGGCAACTGCCCATTGACGCATTTCCCTTCCGAGCTTATCGACGCGCTGGAATACGTATTCCGCGAGGGAGGATATGTGCATTGGCTTACTCCCGAAGCGCCCCGATTGCTTCTCTGCCTGCAGATGCGTAGCTACTGCATGGGGGTGCAGGGGATCATTCGGCTGTTGCTGCGCGATTTTCGGGAGGAAAAGAGAGTATCCGAAATATGGATGCTTCCGGATACTCCCCGTTTGCTGCATCTTGTTGCTCGCGCTTGGGCCCGTGCGAGAGGTATCAAAGTCAAATCGTGGTCGTGGGCATCAACGGAAAAGTGCGCACAGTCAGTTGCTTCAACATCAGCCTTGGTCCGTTAAGCGCTGGGGAAGCACGATGCTCTATGCGGGTTCAGCCTACAGCCATTTCTTCCACCGGAACAGCCCAAGCATTCCCAGGCTGATCGCCATCATTCCTCCCAGAACAGCAAAGAATCCGCCTTCCCACTCAAGTCCAGGAAGGTATTTGAAGTTCATTCCATAGATTCCGGTAATCAATGTCAGCGGCATGAATATGGTGGTGATCACCGTAAGGACTTTCATTACCGCGCTGATGCGATAGCTTACGCTCGACAGGTAAATGTCGAGCATTCCCGCGTTCAGATCCCTCAGGGTTTCGACTGAATCGATAATATGAACGGTGTGATCATAGACATCACGCAGATACAGAGATGTATTGCGCGTAACGAGAGGCGAATCATCCCTTTGCAGCGAATTGATAACCTCGCGCATCGGCCAGAGCGACCTGCGCAAAAAAACGTTTTGGCGCTTCAGGCGGTAAATCGAATGCAGGGTGCCCGGTAAAGGACGCGATATCAATTCTGTTTCAAGCGCTTCCGTCTTTTCGTCGAGCCGCTCCAGAATAACGAAATAGCTATCCACTACTGCATCGACCAGGCTGTACAGCAGGAAATCCGCGCCCAGTTTTCTTATCTGGCCTTTTCCGGAGCGCAGCCGCTCGCGCACCGCGGCAAACTGGGATTCTGCGGTTTCGAGAAAGGAAAGGACAAAGTTCTTACCTATGACCAGGCTGATCTGATCCGAACTTAATCTTTCCTCGTCTCCCTTGTTTTCATAGCCGAAGGTCTTCAATACTATATAGATATAATCGCCGTAGTCTTCAAGCTTCGAGCGTTGTTCAGTGTTTAAAATATCTTCCAGCACCAGGGGATGGAGATTGAAGCACTTGCCGATTTGCTCCATCATTCCCACGTCGCTCAAGCCGCTCAGATTGAGCCAGGTAGTTCCTTCATACGGTTTGATCTTGTCGCATAGCTCGGCGGAGCCGACCTCGGATTCGCGTAAACTGTTTTCGTCATATTGAAGCAAGGTTGCATGAGACGCACCGTGCTCCTTTTTGCCGATCCTGACCAATGTTCCCGGTGCCAGTCCTGCTTTTGCCGATCTTTTTCTTGAATGCGATCCCATCGCCGCTACGCTCCCGTTGCGCTCCTTGCCTTGCCCAGGGAAGATGCATTCGTTCCAGTGACCGGATCAGGAGCGGGAAGATTCTCGATGCGCAACTGAAACCCGAGAGACGCCCATTGCTCGGCTTCTGCAGACAACGCGGCTTCAGTCAACGGATTAAGCTCCAGCCAGTCTTGCTCGACGAGGAGGATGAATTCCGGCCCTTTCCAGCGTACCTCCAGGCTGGGCAAGTCCAGATCTCTGCGACTGCGGCAAATGAGTGCCGCGAGCCGCAGGGAAAACAGCAAAGCAATGCTTACCGGGTCGGTAGGAAATTTGCCCCCCTTGGCAATCGTACCCCGATGGGCCAGGGTAAGCACGCTCAGACGCTCCTGCTCGCTTTTCGAGAAGCCAGGCATGTCGGCATTCGCGAGGATGTATGCGGAGTGCCTGTGGTAGCCCGAGTGCGCTACGGAGATGCCGACTTCGTGTAACCGCGCTGCCCAGGAAAGAATCAGCAGCCCCTCGTCCGCGTCCTCAAAGACGGCGGTCAATTGCTTCCCGAGCAGTAAGGCGAGCGTTTGAACCCGGGTTGCCTGAGCAGAATCCACCCTGTAGCGCTGCATGAATTGCCTGACAGTGGTTTCACGAATATCATGTTTGTGGAAGCGCCCCAGCAAATCATAGAGAACTCCCTGGCGCAACGCGCCCATGCCTTGCGACATGCGCCGAATGCCGAGTTCTGAAAATGCAGCGGACATGATTGCGAAGCCGCCGGGAATCACGGGCGCGCGATCATCGCGCAGTCCAAAGATTTCGAGGTTTTTAGTATCGCCTGCCTTTAGCAAATAGCTACGAAAGGCATCCAGCCCCTGGGGAGTAATCACGCCATCACGGCCATCGTTACCAAAGCTGTTCAGCTTGACAATATCGCCGAGCGCGCGCGCAGTGCCCGATGAGCCGAATGCCTCCTCCCAATGATCACTGGAGAATTCGGAGACGACTCCTTGCAGCTCGCCACGAGCGGAAAGTTCAGCACGCCTCATCGCCGCACGCGTGATTTTACCGTCGGGGAAAAAGCGCTGGCTGTAGTTGACGCAACCCATGTACAAGCTCTCAAGCTTGAGCGGCTTAAACCGATTGCCGATTATGAGTTCGGTGGAGCCCCCTCCGATGTCCACAACGAGACGGTTATTCGGGGAGGCAGGAAGACTGTGAGCAACCCCAAGATAAATGAGACGTGCTTCCTCGTGCCCGGAGATCACTTCGATGGGAAAACCGAGGGCATGCTCGGCTTTCTTCAGGAAGGCAGGCGCGTTTTTGGCGACCCTCAGGGTATTCGTGCCTACTGCTCGTACAGCATGGGGCGGGAGCCCACGTAACCGCTCTCCAAAGCGCCGCAGGCATTCCAGGGCGCGCACCTGTGATTCCTCATTCAGCCGCCGGTTCGCGTCCAGGCCTGCGGCAAGCCTTACCATTTCCCGCAAGCTATCAAGCGGATATAGCTGTTTGCCTACCACGCGCGCAATCTGCAGCCGGAAGCTGTTGGAACCGAGGTCTACAGCCGCAAGTGTGGAATAGGCTAACATGGGATTCCGATTGGAAAGCGTGTTATCAACCGGGCCGCTTTGAGCGGAAATTGCGGCGAGATCCGGTTACTCCCTTATCTCTCTTTCGATCTCTTCAATAGTTACATGCCGCACGTCCCGGCCTTTAACCATGTAGACTACATACTCCGACATGTTTTTGGCGTGGTCGCCGATACGTTCGATTGCCTTGGCTATAAAAAGGATTTCCAGCGCAGTGGATATCTTGCGCGGATCTTCCATCATGAACGTGATGAGCTGACGCATGATCGACCGGAACTCTTCATCCACGAGCTCATCCTGTCTCACTACCTGGGCAGCCGCCGCCAGATCGACGCGGGCAAACGCATCAAGCGATTTACGCAGCATTTCCATCGCGATGTGCGCCACGTGCCTGATCTCGACAAACCGCGGCATATGCATGCGATCAGTTTCATAGATCAGCTTCGCCATACGCGCGATTTTTTCCGCTTCATCGCCAATGCGCTCGAGATCGGTGATTGTCTTTATCACCGTCATGATCATGCGCAGATCGCCTGCGGCAGGTTGCCGACGCGCGATGATCTGACTGCAGATCTCATCTATCGATACTTCCATCGCATTAACGCGATGATCGTTCGTAATGATGCTTTCGATCAGGTCCTCGTTCCCGCTTGTAAGCGCTTCGATTGCTTTTTCGATCTGCTCTTCCACGAACCCGCCCATATGCAGCACGCGCGTGCGTACAGCCTCGAGCTCGGCATCAAACTGTTTTGAAATGTGTTCGCTACTTGCCATTGCTCACCTGTCCATTTGACTCAAAGCAGGAATTATTCAGAGGTTCCCAGCTGTCATTGCAGTTTCATCGCCGTTCGCGCAACCGCTACCGTCAAGGCTACTGTTCGAACGTACGTACCCCGCCATCGGTTCCCAGAAGCAACATATCTGCCCCGCGTCGCGCGAAAAGCCCATTGGTAACCACCCCGGTTATCTGATTCAGCGTGCTTTCGAGCTCGACGGGGTTCAGTATTTGCAATCCATGCACATCGAGGATGGCATTCCCGTTGTCTGTTACAAATCCCTCCCGTAACACGGGTTGGCCACCAAGCCGCGTGATCTCACGCGCTACATAGCCTCGCGCCATAGGAATGATCTCCACGGGGAGCGGGAATTTGCCGAGAATGCTGACCAGCTTGCCTTCGTCCGCGATGCAAATGAATTTTTTTGCCACCGCCGCAACGATTTTCTCGCGTGTCAATGCACCCCCCCCTCCCTTGATCATATGCAAATGCTGGGTAATTTCATCGGCCCCATCAACGTAAACGGGGATTGCATCAACACTGTTCAAATCCATGACCTCGATGCCATACGCAGCGAGACGCTGAGCCGTTGCTTGCGAACTTGCCACAGCTCCATTAATTCTATTCTTGATACTGGATAACTCGTCTATGAAATAGTTTGCGGTAGAGCCGGTGCCGACGCCCACCACGCAAGCGGCTGGAATATGCTGAATGGCAGCGTGGGCGGCGGCACGTTTGTTTCTATCCTGCGACATTTATTTATTTTGAAGGAGACAGAAAAATAACTTACAGGATAATCCTATCCAGAAATTTTAACAATCAAGCTCGACGTTTACATGCGATTACGCATGTTAAAATCCTGCTTTCGCGCCTTCTTAAGATGCCAGTTCAATGAAAAACGGTTATCTGGAAAGAATCCTTACCGCCCAGGTCTATGACGTTGCAATCGAAAGTCCACTGGAGCTCGCGCCTAACCTGTCATCCAGGATGGGCAACAGCTTGTGGATCAAACGCGAGGATGTTCAGGAAGTGTTCTCGTTCAAGGTACGCGGCGCATATAACAAGATGGTCAAGCTCCCGCCCGAGGCGCTCAAGCGCGGCGTGATCACCGCGTCTGCCGGCAATCATGCGCAGGGGGTGGCCCTCGCGGCCCAACGTCTGAATTGCCGGGCAACGATTGTGATGCCTGTGACGACACCGCAAATCAAAATGCAGGCGGTTCAGGCTCGAGGCGCGACGGTCATTACCCATGGGGACTCTTATGACGAGGCCTACGCTCAGGCGCGGAAACTCGCCGACGAGCAGAATATCACTTTCGTCCACCCCTATGACGACCCGGACGTCATTGCAGGGCAGGGCACCATCGGAATGGAGATTTTGCGCCAGCACCGGGGACCTGTTCACGCAATATTTGCCCCCGTCGGGGGAGGGGGTCTGATCTCCGGAATTGCTGCCTACGTCAAAAGGCTTTACCCCGAGATCAAGATCATCGGTGTCGAACCTGTCGATGCGGATTCGATGTATCAATCCCTTCAGAAAAATCGCCTGGTCACGCTTCCTCAAGTGGGGCTGTTTGCCGATGGTGTAGCCGTCAAGCAGGTCGGAGTGGAGACCCTTCGTTTGTGCCGCGAGCTCGTGGATGAAATTATTCTGGTTGATACTGATGCCATCTGCGCCGCGATAAAAGACATTTTCGAGGACTGCCGTGCAATTCTGGAGCCCTCCGGGGCATTGTCGATCGCAGGAGCGAAAGCGTATGCCAAGCGTGAGCATATCGAGGGGAAAAACCTCGTGGCGATCGCGTCCGGGGCGAACATGAATTTTGACCGTTTGCGCCATATATCCGAGCGTGCCGAACTGGGGGAGCATCGCGAAGCCGTAATGGCGGTAACGATTCCCGAGGAGCCGGGCAGCTTCAAGAAGTTCTGCGCCATGCTCGGGGCAAAAAGCATCACCGAGTTCAACTATCGTTACGCCGATCCAAAGGAAGCGCATGTTTTTGTTGCGGTCTCGGTGCGCGACCGGGAGGAGGCAGCAAGCCTGATAAAAAGCCTGGTTGAAAGCGGACTTGATACGGTGGACCTTAGCGATAATGAGATGGCTAAATTGCATATACGTCATCTTGTGGGGGGACGAGCCCGAGAGGTAAAGAATGAAATGTTGTATCGGTTCGAATTCCCCGATCGGCCCGGGGCGCTCATGAAATTCCTGAACAGTATGAGTCATCACTGGAATATCAGCCTGTTCCATTACCGGAATCATGGCGCTGACTACGGCCGGGTTCTGGTCGGAATCCAAGTGCCGCCGGAAGAGAAGGCTGAATTCCGAGCGTTCCTTAGCCAGCTCGACAACCATTACTGGGATGAAAGCAATAATCCGGCCTACAAGTTATTTCTGGGATAAGGACGGTCAGCTGGAGCGAGGGGCAAAAGCGGTGTTTTACGAAGGAAAAAAGGACGAGCAAACCGAATACAGGAAGGAGAATGCCG
>DASSHJ010000090.1:0-7151 GCA_035692965.1 Nitrosospira sp.
CTCCCTCATACCCAGTACCCGTCCAGGTATCCCCATAGGGCCAACCCGAACCCCGCCTAGCCTAACCCGCTACATACGGCTGTGTCAAGGAGATCGACGGGCAATCGATTGTCAATACCCTGCTTACCTCGTCGCCAGCCAAACTATCAGTCCAGCCAGCGCCCCGCACAGCAAAACGCAAACCACGAGTAACATTTTAAGCCGAAGCCGGAGCACCTCGAAGGCTTCAACGACAAAGGCATTTTGTTCAGCCAGTGATTTGATCAGTTCGGCAGAGGATTTCTGCTCCTCCCTTAACTCGGCGATTTTCGCTTCCATGACCTGAATGCGCCTGTTCAGCGGGGTAATATCATCCCCTGGAGGCGGATTGTAGCCCGTTGTGAAGTTATCCCGGTCAGCCTTTGTTGCCGCAAAGAGATGCTTCGCGGCCTTGACAATGTGCGGCGCGGATTCCAGGACATTTGACCAGGGAATAATCTTTAATGCCGTCATCCAGCCGATCGCCATCTCTCAACCCTCCAGCGTCAATCGTCGCGTTGAACAGTTAGCCGAAGTCCAATCTACATTCCCGATAATATTTTCGCAACAGTTCCTCCAATGGCGGAGGGAGTGGGACAGATGGTAACGCCCAGATCTCTCAGCATCGCCACCTTTTCTGCGGCGCTTTCCCCGGCGGAAGAAATAATTGCACCCGCATGTCCCATACGCCGCCCCTCTGGAGCAGTCAACCCCGCAATATAAGCCACGACAGGTTTGCTCATGTTTTCTTTAGCAAATACCCCCGCCTCGACCTCCTGAGGCCCTCCGATCTCGCCAATCATGACAACGGCTTTTGTCTCTTCGTCCTCTTCGAATTTTTCCAGGATATCCTTATGCGAACTCCCTATGATCGGATCTCCACCGATCCCCACCGATGTCGAAATGCCGATACCCCGCATTTTCATCTGGTCAGCAGCTTCGTAGCCCAAGGTTCCAGAACGGGCGACAATCCCGACGTTACCCCTCGTATAGATTCGGGCCGGCATGATTCCAAGCAAAGCCCTCCCAGGGCTGATGGTACCTGCGCAATTGGGTCCCGTGAGCATCATCCGGTTTTCCGTCGGATAACGACGCAGGAAGCTCTTGACGGTCATCATGTCCTGAGTCGGAATGCCATCCGTGATCGCAACGCAATATTTAATTCCCGCATCGGCGGCTTCCATGATGGAGTCGGCAGCAAATGCCGGCGGGACAAAAACAATGGTAGCGTCCGCTCCGGTTTCTTGCACAGCTTCTTTTACCGTATTAAAAACCGGAAGTCCGAGATGTTCCTGGCCGCCTTTCCCGGGCGTTACGCCGCCCACGATGTTGGACCCATAGGAAATCATGTCGTTGGCATGAAACGTGCCAATTTTTCCCGTGAAGCCCTGGATAACGATACGGGTGCTTTCGTTGATCAAAATGGCCATTTAAACTCCCTCGACTTCTTCTATGGCGACCTGATTGCGCGCCTGCACCACCTTATTCGCGGCTTCCGCCAGCGTTCCTGCCGTAATGATGGGTAATCCGCTCTCGGAGATGATCCGGCGGCCTTCTTCGACATTTGTTCCTGATAAACGCACGACCAGCGGGACTTTCAGATCGATGTTTCTTACGGCATGAACGACCCCCTCCGCAATCCAGTCGCACCGGTTGATTCCGGCAAATATATTGACCAGTATGGCCTTGACGCCTTTGTCGGCCAACACCAGCCGGAACGCTTTTTCGGTTCGCTCGGCTGATGCCCCCCCACCCACGTCAAGAAAATTCGCGGGTTCTCCCCCCGCCAGCTTGATCATGTCCATAGTTGCCATGGCAAGCCCGGCTCCATTTATCATGCATCCAATGTCCCCTTTCAGACCGATATAGCTCAACCCGTGATCGCCGGCTGCCACCTCACGGGGATCACCCTGTGTTTTATCGCGCAACTCGGCGATTTCGTGGCGACGAAACAGAGCATTGTCATCGAAACTCATCTTCGCATCCAGCGCGATAAGCTCTCCGGTGGCCGTGACAATGAGCGGATTGATTTCCACCATGGTCGCGTCCAGATCACGCATGGCGCGATAGCAGCCCCGTATGATCTTGATCGCGTGGCTCAACTGGGTAGCCGCGACCCCGAGAGCAAAAGCCATCTCCCGCGCCTGAAAATCCTGCAATCCGACGGCAGGTTCGATATAGATCTTTTTGACGGCAGACGGATTCGTACGGGTCAATTCCTCAATTTCCATCCCCCCGGCGGCTGAACCGACCATCACGACCCGCTCGAAACTACGGTCGATCAGAAAGCAAAGATACATCTCCTTGACAATTTGCACTCCGGCCTCAACATAAACCCTCGTGCACGATTTGCCTGCCGGCCCGGTTTGACGAGTGACAAGGTTCTTGCCCAGCAGCTCTTCCGCTGCATCTCGAACTTCGTCATGGCTCCTGCATACTTTTATGCCTCCGGCTTTTCCTCTTGCTCCAGAATGAATCTGAGCCTTGACCACCCATACGCTCCCGTCTATTTCCCTGGCTCGCTGTACGCTTTCCTCCGGGCTGTAGGCCAGACCGCCTTCCGCGATTCTGACACCGTATTTTGCCAATATATCCTTGGCCTGGTACTCATGAATGTCCAATGCGTCACCCAGTTTAAAAATTTTTTATTTGGTAGAGAACGGTAGGCTGCACGAGCATCCGGTTAGCGGTTGACAACTGCGGCCCATCCGGCGGATAAAAGAAAGGCCGCTAAGCGGCCCATAGCAATTATACAGCTTTCACACCGATTGCCTCTGCCATTCTTACCACATTGTTAGCCATTCTTGCAGAGGCAGCATCAATCAACCTGCCATCCAGCGCCGCAGCCCCTCTGCCTTGGGCCGCCGCCTCTTTCAATGCATCGAGAATACGTTGTGCCTTCTCGATTTCAGTGGAGGGCGGTGTGAATACCTCTTTTGCAAGCTCAATCTGTGAGGGATGAATCGCCCATTTGCCTTCACAGCCAAGTGCGGCAGCCCGTTTGGCTGCCTGTTTATAGCCGGCAGGGTCCTTGATATCGCCAAACGGGCCATCGATCGGACGAAGACCATAGGCACGGCAGGCGACAGTCATGCGACTGAGCGCCGCGTGCCACTGATCGCCTGGATAGTCCGGATTCAACCCTCCAATGTTCGTTGTTCTCGCGCGGTTGCTGGCGGCATAATCGGCAACACCGAAATGCAGTGATTCAAGCCTGCCCGACGCCCCTTTCCGGGCAATATCCTCCACATTGGCCATGCCAAGCGCTGTCTCGATCAATGCCTCTATTCCAATTCTTTTCTTCAATCCCTGCTGCATTTCCAATTGGGTCAGCATTGCTTCAACCATATAAACGTCAGCATACACACCAACCTTGGGTATCAATAGAGTATCAATCTTGTGGCCCGCCTTTTCGACCAGATCGACCACGTCGCGAACCATGTACTGGGTATCCAATCCGTTTATGCGTACCGATATCGTGACACCATGGCCTTCCCAGTCCAGATCGTTAAGGGCCTCTATTACATTTGCACGGGCTGAAAGTTTATCGTCGGGAGCGACTGCGTCCTCAAGATCAAGAAAGACAAAGTCGGCACCGCTTTTCATCGCTTTCTCGAACATACCCGGGTTTGAACCCGGCACCGCCAATTCACAGCGTTGAACGCGGAGAACCGAAGCCTCGTACAATGTATGACTCATTTGCTTCTTCCTTTGCTATTGATTGAACAGAAGGGGGAACGTAAATTTTTGAACTTCCTGGCCGTTCGACAGGGAGATGACCACCACTTTCAAAAAAGCGCAATTCTACTTTTGAAGGTGGTAATGTCAATTTATAACCTGTGAGCGGATGACAGGAGCGAAGGATCGAGGGCCCAGTGACGCACTGGCAGGAAGCCTGATTCAGCTCTTATAGACGTTGGAATAATCCCCCGTTTCGTGAAACCTTCAGACAATCCGCTTACCTTTTCTGATTTTTCTGATATTTCCATACTGCCCGGTTGTGTTCTTCGAGGTTCCTCGAGAAATGGGATTCTCCATTCCCTTTGGCGACAAAATATAGCGCATCGGTCTTCGCCGGATTCATGACTGCCTGAATGGATGCGAAGCCGGGAAGCGCGATCGGGGTAGGCGGCAGGCCCCGGCGCGTATAGGTGTTGTACTCATGATCGGTCAACAGATCTTTCTTGCGCAGGTTGCCGTCGAACTTGTCGCCCAACCCGTAGATTACCGTCGGATCGGTCTGAAGCAGCATGCTTGCGCGCAACCTGTTCAGAAATACACCCGCGACCATTCCACGGTCGCTCCCCTTGCCAGTCTCCTTTTCGACAATCGACGCCAGAATCAGCGCTTGATAAGGGTCTTGCAGCGGCAAGCCTCCCGAGCGCCCGGCCCAGGCAGTAACAAGATGCTTTTGCATTGCGTGATAGGCGCGCTTCAGTATTTCCACGTCGCTGCTGCCGCGGGCAAAAAAATAAGTATCCGGAAAAAAGAGTCCTTCTGCTGCCGTTTCGGTCGCACCAATCAACTTCATAACCTGACGATCAGTAAGACCTGCAGTATCGTGGCGGATGGAGGAGTGCTGATCGAGCGCCTGTCTAAGCTGAGAAAAAGTCCAGCCTTCCACAAACCTGATTTCGCTCTGCGCGATATCGCCCCTGGTGATGCGCTTTAACAGTTCCAGCGGAGAAATATCGCCGGTAATTTCATAGTCGCCGGCCTTGAGCGAGGATGCGAGTCCCATCAACCGCGATACCAGAACGAATGACCATGCGTTGGGCAGGAGGCCGTCGCGCGCAAGCTGACTTGCAACTGTCTTTAAACTGGTACCCGCCTCAATTGAAAATTCATAAGGGAGCGCCGGTGGCTGCACAGGATCGTTAACCTGGTATGCAACCCATCCGACAAACAGAAGGATACCGGCGGCCCCCAGGTAAAGCAGGCGTCTTAGCGTGCGCATGCATTATGGATAAAACAAAAAATCAGACCTTGCGGAAGATCAACGTTCCATTTGTACCACCAAAACCAAATGAGTTCGACATGCCCACGTTAATTTTCATTGATCGCGCCGTGTTGGGCACATAATCGAGATCGCACTGCTCATCCTGATCAAAAATGTTAATGGTGGGAGGGGCGATCTGGTGGTGGATGGCCAAGGCAGAAAATATTGCCTCGACCCCGCCCGCCGCACCGAGCAGGTGGCCTGTCATGGACTTGGTCGAGTTCACGGCAATTTTTTTTGCGTGTTCACCAAAACAGCGCTTCACCGCTATTGTCTCAGCGATATCCCCGAGGGGAGTGGACGTCCCGTGCGCATTGATGTAATCAACCTCGTCAGGGCTCATTTCCGCATTTCTCAAGGCGTTTGCCATGCAGCGCGCTGCGCCCTCGCCGTCCTCGCAGGGTGCTGTCATGTGATATGCGTCAGCACTCATGCCAAAACCCGCCAGTTCGGCATAAATTCGCGCACCACGGCGTTTGGCATGCTCCATTTCCTCCAGCACAAGCACCCCTGCGCCTTCGCCGAGCACAAATCCGTCTCGCCCTTTATCCCATGGCCGGCTCGCAGTGACAGGATCATCATTACGAGTCGAAAGCGCCCGCGCCGAAGCAAAACCACCCATTGCAAGCGGGGTTACGCATGACTCCGCCCCGCCCGCAACCATGACATCAACGTCACCGTACTCAATCAAGCGAGCGGAATCGCCAATGCAGTGGGTGGCAGTGGAGCATGCTGTGACAATGGCCAGATTGGGGCCTTTAAAACCGAACATAATCGAAAGGTTGCCAGCGATCATGTTGATGATGGTGCTGGGGATGAAAAAGGGGGAAATCTTGCGTGGACCGCTGGCGTGGTACGCATCATGCGTACCCTCGATCATTGGCAACCCGCCAATGCCCGAACCTATATTGACCCCAATGCGTTCGGGATCAAGATTGTTTTCCATCTCTCCGATGCCAGCGTCCTTCACCGCCTGAATTGCTGCAGCCATGCCGTAATGGATGAAAATATCCATGCGGCGGGCATCCTTCACGGACAGGTAATGAGTGATGTCGAAATCCTTTACCTCTCCGGCTATTCTCGATGAAAATGCGGAAGCATCAAAGCGAGTGATCCGGGTAATACCCGATCTTCCGGCCAGTACATTACCCCACGCGTCGGAAACGGTGTTACCGACAGGCGAAATAATGCCGAGCCCGGTAACAACTACCCTGCGCTTCGACAAAATGACTCCAAATACATGCGATATTCGCGATAGTTGCTTGAGGGAACAGATTAATTGGTGTGGGAATTTATGTAGTCGATGGCCTGTTGGACGGTATTTATTTTTTCAGCCTGCTCGTCAGGGATTTCACATTCAAATTCTTCTTCCAGCGCCATGACCAGCTCTACCGTATCAAGTGAATCGGCGCCCAAGTCATCAACAAACGAAGACTCGTTTTTGACTTCGCTCTCATTCACTCCCAGTTGCTCGGCCACGATTTTTTTTATACGCTGTTCTACATTTTCCATCTAACTGACCTCTTTTCCGGTAAGAAAAACGCCGCCATTCTAACAAGTTTTGTGTATTAGTAAAATCGAAACCCTGACGAGATTGAAATGCAACGAGAAACTCTATCCGGTTCTCCAGACTCAGCGAAAGATGAAAAAATCTCGCAGCAGCCAATGTGATAAACACGAAGGACCAACCGATCGTGCCTTGAACAACCCGGAATCCGGGCAGGCTGAAGGAAGCGCATTAATCCATGTGCATGCCACCATTCACATGAATGGTCGCGCCAGTAATATAACTCGCCCCCGGCGATGCAATGAATCCGACAACAGAAGCAACTTCTTCCGGCCGTCCCAACCTCCCCAGCGGAACGTGCTGGATCAGGTTTTGCTGCTGCTGGAGTGTAAGCAAACGCGTCATGTCCGTTTCTATGAATCCCGGAGCGACGCAATTTACGGTGATGTTGCGGTTACCCACCTCCCGCGCAAGTGACTTGCTGAATCCCACCATTCCTGCTTTGGCGGCCGCATAATTGGCTTGTCCCAGATTTCCGGTAGACCCCACTACCGAGGAGATATTAATAATGCGTCCATAACGCGCTTTCATCATTGCCCGCAAAACCCCCCGGCTCAAACGAAAGAT
>DASSHJ010000091.1:0-5251 GCA_035692965.1 Nitrosospira sp.
TGATAACGCCGGGCGAGGAGAATGTGACATAACGGTGGTCGCCAGTGCCGGTCTTTCCGCCGATCAATGTTTCGGCTCCATCCTCTTCCACGATCGCGCGCGCAAGCCGCGACGCTGTTCCCGATTCGACAACGCCGCTCAGTACGCCACGCACCGCGGTCGCAAGTTCGGGAGAAAACATCCTCTCGCCCTTGACAGGCGTTCGCTCGACCATCGTTTCAAATGGCGTGCCTGCTGCAAAACGCATCCTTTCGACAAGCACGGGTGGAACCCGCACACCGTTGTTAAGGATGATCCCCATCAGTTCCGCAAGCGCTGCGGGGTGATCGGCCGAACTGCCAATTGCAGTTGCGAGCGACGGCACCAGGGAGTTAAACGGATAACCCAGGCGTTTCCAGTTGCGATGGACCTCCAGGAACGCCTCAAGCTCGAGCAAGCCACGAATCCTTGCGTCCTGGGCATTCTTGTGGATGGTCTTGAATAGCCACTGGTAGACGGCCACTCGCTCTTCGCCGCTTGCCTCGATCACGTCCTTGTACTGGGCATGGGGATTATCGATGAGATAGCGAACCAGCCAGAGCTCAAGCGGGTGAACTGTTACGATATAGCCCTGGTCAGCCAGGGAATATTTTCCCGGCGCGTAGTTTTCGTAAAGCTCGCCGAGTACAGTCGGCGTAATCCCCTTGATACCGGCCATGTGGGGAGCCATGAATTTCTGGAACTGGGCAGGCGTCGCCTCCGGATAGATATAACGGTAAGCGGCGGCGAGGCGCCGAGGCGTATGACGGAAGCTGGAAAGGAATATTTCAGCCGTATCATTCGCTTTGGCGGCCTTGGCCCGGTACTTGGCATAAAACCGGTTGATGAATTCCTTGCCTTCCTTGTCGGCAAAGCGCCTGAGGTACTGGGTGCGGTGCGTATCGCTCACATCCTTCAGAATCCTGGCGGACGAACCGACGATATGAAACATATAGTGCCGCACGATGTCCCTCATCAGGCGGATATACACGAGATTGACCGAGGCGAGCGTTGCTTCCCGGACGGTCCACACCCTGCGATCGTCTTCCCGCTTGAAGTTATGAAAGACATGCAGGCCTCCGCCAGTAAAAAAGCGCTCATCGGGTTTGCCGGAGTACTTGCGCTCCAAGGCCGCATTCAGCATCGCGCCCAGGCTCTTATCCGCGGTCTGCAGGAGATAATCGATGGCCCAGCGGCTCAGGACATCGCTGGGATCGACATCCTGCTTGCGCAACGACCTGGGTTCCAGCATCGAGTATTTGTCATGCAGCGCTTCGATAATCTCCAGATAGGTGACCAGTGTCCGCAGCTTTGCCGTGGAACCCAGATCCAGCTTCGTCCCTTTGTTGATATCCAGCGGCTGGTCGAAGCTATCCGCCTGGATGCGGAACTTGGCGCCTTCGGGAGTCAGCTCTGAAAGGGTAAAGCTATAGATGATCTTGGCGGGATCATCATCTTCGTTAAGTAACCGGTGACCGTAAAGCCCGACTGTCTGTGCGTATTCCTTGTCCCGGAGCTGACGCAACATGTCGGTTATTTTTTTCTGAAGCTCGCCATCCAGGGTGCTCTGTACGGCGAGATCCAGCCTGTCAAGGTCATACATCCGCTGCAGGCCAAGCTGTGAAGCAAGGCGCACGCGAACAGCGTTAACAGCTTTTTGCGCGGCGAAATTCCTGATTTCCTCCGGCGCCGCGGCCTCCCGGAATTGCAGCGGCAGATTAAGGGCGGCGTCCCTGAGTCCAGGGGTAATGACCCCGGCCTGGGCTAATACGCGCAGGTGGCTGTCGGTGAGTTCAGCCAGTTCCTTCCGCCCGCCGAGAAGATAATAAGATGGCCGGCGCTGCGCAATCATGAGGCTAAGCACGTGTTTGTAGCGGGAGGCGGCTTCAACCAGCGCGTCCCCCTCGACGAACCGCGAATTCAGGAGATGATTCGTTTCCTCGAAATCGAGGCCGTACCATGCCCACAATCCATCCCCTAATCCGTTTGCTTCCCCGAAACCCGGTGCGGCGGCAAGGGGAACCGTATTGACGTAATCCACGAGGATGCGCTTGCGAGCGGATAACGTATTTTCCCCGTCGAGATAAGCCCGCACTGAAGCGGATGCGACCTGCTGGAGCTTATCCGTGGCAGTGAGCGTCATCCCATTGGGAGAATGCCTGTATTTTTCGATTTGAGTCGCAAGCGTGCTTCCTCCGGATACGTCATGCTCCGGGCGGTAGAGCTGAATCATCTTGTCCAGCACGGCCTTCCCCAGCCGCGGCCAATCGACGGCAGGATTTTTCGTGGGATTCGCGAGATCGAGCAATTCCCGGTTCTCGATAAAAAGCAGGCTGTCCCTTACTATCGACGGCACGGTCTCAAAATTTTCGTAAACACGCGCCGGGAATGTCGCTCGATAGAGCGGTAAGCCGTCATGGGCTTCAATCCGCAAGCCGGCCTGCGATTTCTCGCGATAAGGCACGAACAAACCCTGCCGTACCAGATGTCTCATGCGTGGCGAGACGTGTGCCTGCGCGTGAACCTGGAATCCATAATTGGTGAGATGCTGCAACAGTTCGGGCAGGCGGCTGTAGCCCAGCCGCACGTCATACGGCCCCGCCTGTGAAAGAAGAGGCTCGGTGTTTGCCCCCTCTTTAATTTCCCAACGCAGCTCATCCGCAAGCTTGGACAGCCGGCTTGCCTGGTAGGCGGAGGTCTCGATTTCCCGGTACGCCAGAAATCCTGCGACACAGGATAAGACTAAAAGCAGAAACAGAACGCTAAGAGCGAAAAGCTTGAGCGCGCGTCTCAACATGTTATGGGAGTAGTGATGGGCGGAAAATAAAGGGGAGGGGCGAAATCGCAAAGGCACGCCCTGTTTTTCGCTGCTTGATCCAGATTATAGGGGGATACGATCCGGAAGGCTCTTCTCATTGCTCTCTCGGTTTTTATCAGCCTGGTTCGGCCTTCACGTTGTGGGCGAGGCAAAGCAGTGCCGAATCATAGACAACGAGCCGAGCAGATGCAATGAATATAGCGGTGAGAGGCCATTCAGAACATTGTAGGGAACGAGTTACAAAGACAAGTTACAAAGCCCGGTTACAAAGCGAAGTTACAAAGCCATGAGCATGCCTGAAACTGACAAGCGTGT
The DNA here is from genome assembly GCA_035692965.1 of Nitrosospira sp. Classification (GTDB taxonomy): domain Bacteria; phylum Pseudomonadota; class Gammaproteobacteria; order Burkholderiales; family Nitrosomonadaceae; genus Nitrosospira. The sequence continues at coordinate 3,152 of DASSHJ010000091.1, forward strand.
TGCAGTAAATGCCGGGGGAATAATGCGTTTCTCGATGAAGAAATGATAGTTCAAGAACCCGCAACAATGACGCGTACTTAGATTGTCACCTATGCCTCGGAGTTCTCCGAGCTTCGAACGTAATGCATCCCGCGCGTCTTCCACCCGCTCCCAAGGGCTCTACAGCCACGGATTTCCATGCACGAGAGCCAGATGCATCAATATCAGGTCCTTGCTGTAGAACCACCATGATTGCGCGGACTGCTGCAACTTCCTTCCGCCTCTGATTATCAGAGCTACCCAGCATTGGGGAGAAGGATATAATGCCCCCTCCCGGCAAAATACCAACTTTGGAACAGGAGTATAAAAATGACGAAAATAAACGTATTGTTAACTGCCGCTGCATTGGCGGCCCTGGCGGGTTGCTCGAAGACTGATACATACACCCCTGCTGAGAACGCGTCCGGGGAAGATATCTTTTATACAAACTGTACCAAATGCCATAAACCGGAAGCCGGCAGTGTAATGTTGCTGAGCAGCTCGATGTCGAACAAGGACGCGATCATTCAAAAAGTTCAGAAGGGCAGCATGGGAATGCCTGCCTTTCCCAACATCAAGGGCGAGCCCGCGCAACGCCTTGCCGAGTTCGTTCTGGCGAACAGCAAACCGAAATAGAAAGCCGGATAGGGTCAGCAAAATCGGGTCATCCCCTGGCTGGCCCGACGCTAGCGATGGCTTCCGCATCTATCGCATCCAACTGAGCATTGCAACCTTGCACGTCTTTTTACCCAAGATTATGTAACGGCGTGGATGGAGTTCCAGCAACTCGATGCTCGCATAGCTAAAAATCTTGACCATCCTGATTGATCACGCATAGAGCCGCCTGAACAGCTCCGATCCCGGGACGACTGGGAGCATTGTCGAATTCATCCGGCAAAGGCAGGTTTCCTCCTGAATTTTTTTGCTTTTGCGGTAAACCGGATATTGATCAAATTGCGGATCGGATTCGATTTTCATGCCCCGATTTTCATGGTGCGTGGCACATGACTAGACCGCTCCTAACGCGCCGCCTGCTGATTGCATTGCCTGTTGTAATTCCCATGCTTGTCATGCTCGCGGCCGGCACAATCTGGATTGCGCTGCGCGGGAGCTTGCCGCAGTATGAGGGCGCCCTGGACATCCCGGGACTCGCTGCTCCAGTATCCGTGGAGCGCGATAAGCTGGGAAGCGTGACGATCCGCGCTCAGGAGCGCCATGACCTTGCGTGGGCGCTTGGCTATGTGCACGCGCAGGAGCGTTTCTTCGAAATGGATTTGATGCGGCGACGGGCCGCAGGCGAACTGGCGGAACTTTTTGGAGCCGGAGCCCTGCCAGCTGACCGAAAAAGCCGGGTCCATCGCATGCGCGCTCGGGCAGTAGCAGCTCTCGCAGCGTTGCCGGTATCACAGCGGCAACTGATAGATGCTTACCGGGATGGGGTTAATCAAGGTCTGGATGCGCTCGCGGTAAGGCCATTTCCGTACCTATTGACGCAAACGCAACCCGTTCCGTGGCGCAGTGAGGACAGCATCCTGGTCGTCAAGGCCATGTACTTCACGTTGAATGATGCAAGCAACGAGCGCGAACTCGCATTGTCGACAATGCGCGGCGCTTTGCCCGATGTGGCCTACCGCTTTCTCACCGCCAGTGGCGGCGAATGGGACGCGCCACTTATTGGCCCTGCGTTTCGTTGGCCGGATCCTCCTTCGGCTGTCGAACTGGATTTGCGCAATCTTGATCCGTCACTATTGAGGCAGGACAGCGGCGAATACGCCGACACGATTCCCGGAAGCAACGGTTTCGCCGTTAGCGGTCAACTGACTAATGGCTCCGCGCTCGTTGCAAATGACACCCATCTGGAATTACGCGTGCCGAACATCTGGTTTCGTACCCGCCTGATCTATCCCAGTTCGCAACGCCCGGAAACCGTAAATGATCATATCGGCGTCGGCCTTCCTGGCACCCCTGCAATTGCCATTGGTTCTAACCGGCAGATTGCCTGGGGTTTCACCAACAGTTATGGGGATTTCACCGACTGGGTGCGCGTGAGACTCGACCCGTCGGACCCCAATCGCTATCGTG
>DASSHJ010000092.1:0-8687 GCA_035692965.1 Nitrosospira sp.
GTGTCACGGCCATTAAAGCCCAGGATGGTATCTGCTGCCGGTGTGCCGTGTAGAGTATCGTCGTTGTTGGTGCCGAATATTAGTGCCATGATATCTCCTCCTGTTTGTGAAAAAACTTCTCCGTTTCCCCGTCTTGTATTAACTTCGGGCTATCCGCCTCTTCCTTTTCTTTCGTAATCATTACCGTCAGGATCTTGCCAAGCAGAAGGGCCATTCTCGTTATGCTCCGCTAGTCAAGCCAGACCCCACCATTTTCGCCGCTTACCTTGCCGTGTTTAAAACCTTTCGAGGATGTCATCGATGAGTGTGAATGGCCATAATCTTCCTCTAAGGCCTCTGATGCACATAAAGACCGACTTATTCCCTTCGTTCCTCATTTCGCACGCTTTTGCATCCACCTCGCCAGTTCAGCATGGTTTCCCTGCTGTTATCCCTCTTCAGAGTAAGGGCTTGTTTCCATCCCGGTACGTCATTCTTTTTCGATCGATTCTTCTCGATAATCCCAATACAGTTCTACAATAGCTCTCTCCCGCAAAGAAACGGTTATATTTCGGTTATATTTCGGTTAAATTTCGGTTAAATTTCGGTTAAAGCGGATGGAATGTGAAAGGAGGTTCGCCGAACTCGAGCCGCGAAGAAACCGAAATTTGTTTTTTTAAATTCCAAATCAATCCTCAGGAGACAATCAATCTTCTGACTTTTCTATCGATTCCGTTTGCTCCGGGAAACATACGGCTCAGGCGTGATGGAGCGATGTGATTGGGCGCTTGGTTTGGCAGTCAGAACCATAGGATGAAAGTGCTCGGAAAGTTCACCCATTGTTCGAAAGCCGTCCCTGAACTGGAAAAGTTGCCTCCGACCGGATGGCGGTCGATCTAGACCATGAGCCCGCGGGTGAGGTAGCGGCGATCCGCGAACTGGCCAGATCGGGCTGGGCAAAAACAATGGTCTTCAGTGGATTGGACAACCAGGCCGCCTGTAAGGAGGCCATAGCTGCAGGGGTGGCGGGGCTGAACGGGAAACAACGAGAAGCGTTGGAAACGATTCCGAAAGCAATCGAGAAGCTACATAAAGGCCAATTTTGGGAAGATGCGGTGGGCGCGACAAGGCAGTTTATATGGCATCAGGCGCTCTGCCGGATGGGCTCGCGACATTCCTAGGCCTGTGAATCGAGAACACCGAGGGTGCAAAATCTCGCAAGCGCGCTGGCTTTCTCATGTGCAGCATGTCCCCCTTGCGACTGGCCTCGCGCCTTAGAAGTGAACTCGTGCGCGGTGCCCTTTTGACGGATGGCGTGACCTCCTTTGCTTGCAACCTGGCGCTGCTTCTATTCATCCATCCGTCAAGCAAATCTCCGCCTGCTCGTCCCCACTGCCCTATCCCTCACCATGCCAGCCCAGTTCCTCTCCTTGCTCATGTGAGATAACCAAAGCAAATCAACGCGTCTTCAAGAATTCCCTTAGCGCATACTTATCTTCCTCCGAAAGCTCTGCGCCAAAGTGGTGCCCCTGGTTTTCAACAAGATCGGGGCAGAGATTTGTGCCGCTGTTAGGATCGACATTGGCGAACTGGGCAATGGGAGTACCTGCCGGAAGTGTCACAACACCGGAAGCGGTAGGCAACTGCACCGAGTCGCTGGCTCGCTGGATTGATCCCTGTTCGTCACGCTTTTCGGGATTCAGCAACAGATCCATCGCATCCTCGTAAGCCGCAATCCGTCCGGCAACTGATGGATCGCCAAACTTTTGCCCCAGCCTGTTGTTGTGGAAGAAAGGCGCCGTTGCCCAAATGCCAACAAGCGGCATGTCGCGATAGAACCCTGGCCCCCCGGTCGGCCGCGCCTTGTATTCATCAGAGGAAAAAGGTGCCCAGATATGCCCTGCTGTCCAGTTCGTTGTCCGGGCGCGGCAACTGTTCGTACCAATTTCAGAAACCGGGTGAATGAGATCATCGGAGAGCACATTGTGCCTGACCAAACGCTCCCTGTTCGAGTGACACGACGCGCACGCCTCGGAAAAAACCTTCTTGCCCTTTCCAACAACCTCCCAATCCACATGGTGGCGACCCCTTGGAGCGTGTACCAATCGCGGAGGACGGGGAATCTGGAGAAACGCGCAGAGCTTCCCGACGGATTCCTCGGCCTGCACCAACTCTGGACAAGCTTTCCTGCACGCGGCAAGATCAATTGGAGTCTGGCTCCCGCCGGGCCCGTTGGACAGGTGTCCAACCATGCATTCGCCGGCGCACATGCCAATATTGAAATAGACGCGGATTGCCGCCAACTCGCACCCCGCATCGTCCTCTCCTCCCTGCCCGTTGCGATGGACACGAGCAGGCTCGCCATTAATGGTCACATCAAAGAACGGGCGATCCGGAACCGACCATATCGGTGTAATCATGCCCGGATTGTTGATGTGGTCGCTTTCAATTGCGGTCGTGTCTACCGTACCCTGAGGCCAACTGGAAAAAATCTGGTAACGGGGATCATGGGGTGAAAGGTTTGCCTTGAAAATCTTTCCGATCTGCAAATACTGATTTCCGATTGTGGGATGAATATTTTTCCTGTGGGGATGATTCGGATTTGCAGGGGGATGAACAGGGTCAAACCCGGCATGACAGGCGGCACAGGCGACGCCGATCAGTGGAGCCCCACCTGAAGGGTTAGGGAACTTGCGAATTCCGATGACGCCGGCCGACTGGGGATCCGCGCATTTGTCGAGATAGCCCGTCGTGGCATCGCCAGCTGTGCAGTCCGGGTCATTGATGACGCCATACTCGTTGAAACGGCTGTCACGCGGCGAGGTTAGCATCTGATCAAAACCGAGTGGAAGATTGAAAGGAGGGTTGGGTAAAATAAGGCTGAAAAAACGCTCCCCCCCAAAGGTGCTCTTGAACCAGATATCATGCCCCTCTTCCACATCTCGGACGTTTTTCTTGAACCAGTTCTCCAGTCCCTCTAATAAATCACGATCATTTTTTGCAAAAGCGGCTTCCGCCGATAGAGCCAACGCAGCAATAACAAACATGAATACTGTCTTCACCTGAGCCATAACAACCTCCTTGTTATACCCTAGTGAGCGTTCAAAGCAATTGATACGCTCACGTTTTACAAGCATTTGTATGCGGCGATTGAGGCACGCATAAGAAACTTATCCTTACAGCGCAAGGGACGTGAATTCATCCGACTAGCCGAACTCCCTTCCATTATTCCTTTCGTTTATCGCTTCATTTTGTCCCGTAACAATTCTTTATAGCAAACTTCTCCAATGTGGAAGGGGTCGCAAAAGATGTAAAATGTTGCACCAACCGCGCCGCATATTGGGTAACGGCCATTAATCAGATTTAAAGCATGGATTTTGCCGCCGAGGTGCTGTTCGACGGCAGGCGCTTGCGTGCATGGCTGTCGTATGAGCGCGGAGTCGAATTTAGACTTTCTGGAAGGAAGAGCCCTGCGAGAGGGTCTGACTAGAACGGAAGTAATAAAGGCCCACAGTAGTTCAGATAGTTTTCGGCGAAGCGGCGACTACGAAGCACCCAATTATGTCGACCGTGAAATCAATGGCTGGCTTTTGACCAGTCCGGATATCGTTTGCGTGCAGGAACTCAAGGGGGCTTGTGGAGAAAGTCGATTACTCTATAATTCTCAAAAACGACTGGTCATTCAATACGGACAGGGACGCGTCATCGAGCGAGGATCAGCCGAACCCCCGTTCATGCTGGCGATGATGATGAGGCCGGACAAACGACGAATTCACAGGAATTAGCCACACGCTCCGCTATCCCTTATCCGCTCTGTCGGACAGTTCGTTTACATCGACTGGCGTCGGATTACCTACCGAACCGGGTGTATGCCATTTATACCTTGAAATAAAAAACCCGCCGAAGCGAGTTAAACCTGCAATAAAAAAAACGACCGGGGTCGGTGTTCGCCAAACCTTGTTCCACCGCTATTTGTTACGCAATGAAGAACTACCCTCGATAGAGGCTGCCGCCTCGTTTTCCCCTCCGTTTTGCCGGGAACGGGAATGCTTAATATAGTCGCGTCCCTCAACAGATCTTACGTTAGCAAGTTGCCTTTCCAGCCAATACGAAAAATCCTTTTCTAATCCGAGAGCCGTATGTAGTTCCCGAATGTTCACTATCTGCACAGCGCGGCTTCCTCCCTTGACACTTCATACCGCGAACGGAGTTCAACGGTTTCTTTCTGCATGAAAGCAATTCCCATGCCAGTAAGATTAGTCCCACGGGCTCAGGGGCTTGGCGCTATATGGCCGCTCCACTTCATTTCGATGGAAATAATTCCGACACAATTTCCTTAAACTCGAATACCGCCTTTATTTTCATCTCCGCGAACGGGTTGAAACAGGCAATAAAAAACCCGCTGAAGCGGGTCAGATTCTTCCTTTTTATTATTGTATTGATCAGTTTGAGCGTCGGTGTACCCTCCATGCCAGGAGACCAAGCCCAGCAAGCATCATCCTTAGGTCTCAGATTCAGGCAAGGAGCTGTTAGCCGACTCTGTTGAATAGATGACAGTATGTGAGGGCGATGGAGAAAAGGTATCCCCGGTTTTGATGTCTGGTTGTGCCGAACGAGAAAAAGCGTAAAAATGGCGAAAAAATTTTCCGCCAATTAAGTCGCCAGTCACTGGTTTTGGAGGCGGGGGTCGGAATCGAACCGGCGTCCACGGCTTTGCAGGCCGCTGCATAACCACTCTGCCACCCCGCCATTACTGCGCTGCCGAATGCCCGCGTTGCACCGTTGCAGTGCGAGAAGACAAAAAACTAAAAAGGGAAAATGGACTTTTTTGCTGAGGCTTTACTTCTGAACAACAGCCTAGCAAACGGATCCATTTTCCCAGTAACTGGAGCGGGAAACGAGGCTCGAACTCGCGACCCCAACCTTGGCAAGGTTGTGCTCTACCACTGAGCTATTCCCGCAAAAAAACAATCTGGCATTATAAGGATGCAGTCACCTTTGTCAAGAAAGCGTCAGCGGCGGCGGAGGGCAGAGCAGTAGGGTCTGAAGGATGATGACGGCTGGGAAAAGTGTAAGGAGTGCACGACGCTTCCGATGCCACTATGCAGCCTGACACTAGGCCCGGGAGTCAACCCCCCTCCGCTGGTGATCCCGCTGGGCGGGTTGCCCGCCGGCGCCTGGGTACCCTGTCATATCGCCTTGACTCATGTCTTAAGGCTTGTGGAATGGCGACTTTCAGGTAATAGCCCATGGACCATAGAGTGAGTATGGCAGCGAGATAGATGAGCCATGTTCCGATCTCCTGGGGATTAAAACTTTCCCCGATCTTATCGTGATACAGCAATAGCGGAATCGCGGCCATCTGGGAAGTGGTTTTCAGCTTGCCCAGGAAAGAAACCGCAAGGTTTTTCCCCCTGCCTATCTGCGCCATCCATTCGCGAAGGGCTGAAATGGTGATTTCCCGCCCGATTATGATAAACGCAATAAGGGCATCGAGCCTGCTCAGGTAAACGAGCACGATCAGGGCTGCAGCGACCATCAATTTGTCTGCGACTGGATCGAGAAATGCGCCAAAAGCTGAAGTTTGCCGAAGCGCTCGCGCAAGATAACCGTCCAGCCAATCGGTGAGGGCGGCAACGGTAAAGATAATCGTGGCGATCAGATTCTGGTCAGACCCGGACAACCATGTCGGGGGGCAGTAAAAGATGCCCACAAACAGCGGGATGGCGACTATACGCATCCATGTCAGTACGATTGGCAGGTTAATGGGCATGACAATCCAGGAATATGGCAAATAGTGTGGTTGGAGAGCCTGGACATGATTGGCTTCCCTGTTTTTGAAAATCCTGCCTGTCCCGATTATCCTGCGTCATTACCACGATTTATTCTCGAGCAGATATTCAGTATGTTCCTCACCTTATGATAGTTCATGGGTACGAACTATTATTCTTCCCGCACCGCCTCCTTTTAGCGCCAACCAGCGTGCTCATTGCACTAAGATAGATGCAATGAGCCGAGACGCATTCCGCACTCGCGATTCAGTGTAATTCCCGGTATATTTTTTCCGCCAGGGCACGACTGATCCCACCCACCTGCTGAAGCTCCTCGATACTTGCCTTCTGCACGCCCTTCAATCCGCCAAACCTTGCCAGGAGACTCTGGCGACGCTTTGTTCCAATGCCACCGATTTCTTCCAGGCTCGAACGGGTACGCGCCTTACCAAGCTTGGCGCGATGCCCATATATTGCAAATCGATGGGCCTCGTCTCGAATCTGCTGGATCAGGTGCAACCCTGGATGATCTTTTCCCAATTGTAACGGCTTTTCCACCCCTGGAAAAATCAATTGTTCCAATCCGGGTTTCCGCTCCTCGCCCTTCGCAACCCCAAGCACATTCGCATCATTGAGTCCAAGCTCGACAAGAACTTCTTTCGCAGTATTCACCTGCCCCCTGCCGCCATCGATCAGAATCAGATCGGGAAGCAGGCCCTCGCCTTCCGCAATCTTCTGATAGCGCCGGCAGAGAACATTACGCATGGCCGCATAGTCGTCTCCCGGCACAATGCCTTCGATGTTATACCGGCGGTACTCGCTGTTGCGCATCGAAAAGTTTTCGTACACGACGCAGGAAGCAACCGTGGCTTCGCCGAGCGTATGGCTGATGTCAAAGCATTCGATCCGGTTGAGCCCTGGGATATCCAGCGCTTGCTGCAATGCTTGCAGGCGCTCTTCCTGGCTTGCCTGCCGGCTCAACATCTGCTCCAAGGCAAGGCGCGCGTTCTCCGTTGCCATGTTCAGCCAGACCCGTTTGTTGCCGATAGGATTGGTGTTGATCACCACCTTGCCCCCGGATTGCTCCGCGAGCAACACCTGGAGTGTTTCCCGGCGGATTTTCTCTCCGACGATGATAAGACCGGGCGTACTGCGGTTAAGGTAATGCTGGGCCAGGAATGCCTCGACAACCTCTGGAGCATCGTACCCCTCCGCATTCTGCGGGAAAAAGCTTTTATCCCCCAAGTGACGCCCCCCCCTTATCATGGCCAGGTTTACGCAGATTCTTCCCCCACCGTTATTCTCGGAGACACACGCGACCACATCGGCATCCAGCGCCTTGCCGCTGTCCACAAACTGCTTTTCACTGATTTTCCGCAGGGACTGTATCTGGTCGCGAAAGAGCGCGGCCTGCTCATATTCCTGGGCATCCGCCGCCTCTTTCATCCTGGTTGTGATGCCCTGCAATACTTCTGTCTGCCTACCGTCAAGAAAAAGTTCAGCGTTCCTCGCATCCTCCCGATAGACAGCCTCGCTGACCAAGTCTACGCAAGGTCCACTGCAGCGGCGGATCTGATAGAGCAGGCAGGGCCGCGTACGATTGCTAAAAACGGTATCCTCGCACGTGCGCAGCCTGAAGACTTTTTGGAGAAGCTGGATACTTTCCCGCACCATGCCGGCATTGGGAAAGGGGCCAAAATAATGATGCTTCTTGTCCAACGGGCCCCGGTAGAACCCAAGCCGCGGAAAACGGTGCCCGCTTAAGATCACATACGGATAAGACTTGTCATCCCTGAAGAGAATGTTGTACCGCGGAGCCAGCGATTTTATCAGGTTGTTTTCAAGCAGCAGCGCCTCGGCTTCGGAGCGGGTTACGGTAGTTTCGATTCCCGCAACCTGGGACACCATGAGCCTGGTTCGGGGGGCCAGTCCGTTCTTCTGAAAATAAGAGGAAACTCTTTTCCGAAGGTCAATGGCCTTCCCGACATAAATCACCTGTCCCGCACCGTTCAACATGCGGTATACCCCAGGCTGGGAAGGAAGTGTGGAGCAAAACTCTTTTGGGTCGAAACTAGGGCCTGTTAACACTTATTTCACGCCTGCGACGGTGACGGATTTTAGTCAGCACGAGGCGCGAGTCGCGCCGCAGAGCAAGCCTCTGTAAGCGGTGAGCAACGACGGGCTGGGTAAAATCCGTCCCGTCCTTCGGGTTGCGCCCGAAAAAACGTGGATGCTGCGTTGCAAAGCTTGACCTAGTTCACTATGTCCTGCGCTTCGCGCCTTACCCCACGTTTTTTCGTGCAGCAACGCAGGTCGCGAAATAAGTGTTAACAGGCCCTGCTCCGCGGCAATGCGGTTAGTCCTCCTGCCCCAGCAATTTCCCTCCGATGGCCCAGCTTTCGTGCGGCAACTCGTCAAAAGCAATATAGGTATATGACTTCGGCTTGTGCGCGACGCGTTCGAGCGTATCGGTAAATTCCTGGGCAATCTGTTTCTTCTGCTGGCTGCTCAGCGAGCCGGCAATGCGTATATTCACATAAGGCACGTTTAATCTCCGGTTTTTTGGTGAAGAGTGATATCAGCACGGATTTTCTCGAACACCTGCTCGAACATTTCGGCGGTCAGGCGCCTGGTCTGTGTATTGTAACGGCTGCAATGGTAGCTGTCATATAAGGTCAGATTGCGGTTTTCGGAGCGCCCGGACGCCTTATCGCCTGGTAATGCATGTATCGCCCCATGGCTGAACGAGTAGATCGACCTTTTCAGTCCTAGTGCCATGAGCACAGCGTGATGCGCGATCGCACCCAGCGCGAGCAGTCCTTTTCCTTCCCGTCGCCTGAATTCAGCGATTTCCGCGGAGAGGTAATGGTTGCATTGGCGGACCTCGGCAGGAGCCGGCTTGTTTTCCGGTGGCAGGCATTTCACTGCATTGGTAAT
>DASSHJ010000093.1:0-5728 GCA_035692965.1 Nitrosospira sp.
TCTGGACATGGATGAAACAGATGCTTTTTTAGGCTATTTATACACTTGGCCCATATTTCGTCGACAGGGCGCCGCTCGCTGGTTGATTGCTGCCGCTGTGAACGGCCTTTCCACTCACAACGTCCGGAGAGTGTTCGCTCACGTGCGGGCGACGAATGTTCCTTCATTGGCAGCTTTTGAGCGTGCTGGCTGGAAAACGGGGGGAATGCTGGTATGTACCCTTAACGGTGATTTATTGCTGGCGCCCGGGGTTGCAAGGGTAGGGCTCAATTTTCGCCCTCGAGATGAACGTATTGAGTGAGATAGTGGGAATTGGCAACCGAGCGTTTCGGACAACTCCGAAAAGCTTCAAGCGTTCATTATTAATAGCGTGTGATGACCGGGATGAGGTGCTATTCAAGTCTGACTGATCCCTGGGGATGCTTTGATACGACCCAGCGCCAAAGCGGATTTTGGACGATCACGATGATTACGATAAAGAAGCCGTACAACGCAATATAGCGGATCATGAGCTCTTTCGGTCCAGCGAGGTGCGAGCGGTCGCTACTCAACAAGAACTGCAGTGCGGAAAATACTCGCTCATATTTGATGATTATTTGTTCCGTGCCGAAATAAAGAGCTGCATAGGCAAGAACTCCCGCCCCAACCACCCATACCACGGCCCTCCCCCGCTGTGGTGCTCCAGGAATGAGTGCGAGTGCGCCCTTCGTTCCCCCAAATGATATCTCCGCGATTGCGACGCCGATCAGTAAAAACGAACCAACGCTGCCATTATGCGCCATCAGTTCGACCAGGTTGTCGGTGGAGGCTGCCGTTACGACTACATAATATGAAAAAGGGATAAGCAGGGAGGCGCCGATCGCCCAACCCGGCAAGGCGGATTTTGCTCCGGGAAGGATATGCCCTGCTGCGATAAGACTCCCCGCTGTCGCGGCCACGCTCCAGAAACTGAACAACGCCAGGAAACGGCCCAGCAGTTCCCAATCCCACGGCCATCCCAGCACGGGAGATCCGACAATATCATGGATGCTTTCGTCTGGTACAGCAGATCGCAGCAACACCCATGCAACCAGTCCATGCAGGAGGACCAGGGCTGGCAGACTGAAAAGATACAGGCCGCTCCGCGTCAGCCACTTCGCGATCAAAACGGGGAATCCGATGGACCAGTACAGCAGGGCTGCAAGCGATATCAGCGAGCGGAAGGGATGGCCTTCATACACCAGTTCACGTACATTGTAGGGCGTCAATGCAGACTGGGTAATAAACCAGCCTAGCGAAGCACATATCACTATGCCAGTTGCCAGCAAACCAAGCGTGCGTTCACCAGTAATCTCTGCGGCGACTGCAGTGACAGGTGCCTGCCGAGCACGTGCTTTGGGTTCAGACTCCACATGTTCCACGTGCCGCTGCCTAGCTGGCACTATCCAGCTCAGCAGCAGCACCAAAACGGGTTCCGTCACATCTGCGGTACGGCCGAGCAGGCCCATCTGGGTGAACTCGATCAAGCACGACCATATTATCAATCCCACGGTCGCCTTTCTGATACCTGTCCCCGTTGCTTCCGCGAGCCATAGCAGGGCGGTATAAATAAATAAAGACTGGACCAATCCTCGCGTGGCGGTCTCCAATGATCCAGAGAGCATGGTTGCGAAGGGAATGGCATTGAAGGTGCCCCCGGGAGCAGGAGCAAAAGGTGTCATCGACACGAGGGTCCATGCTGCCAGAAGCAACCAGAATGCCGTGTGAAAGATTTTCGAACCGCCCAAGCGCAGCGTAGCCAGGAACGCCGCATAACCTGCGCCAAGCCCTATCACGAGGGACGCATCCAATACCAGATTCACGATAGCCAGCTTTCCTGCCAGGACGAACATGAGGAATCCTCCCAGCCACCAACCGGGCCGCCGGCCCAGCGCTGCGAGAGCAGCGCCTGCGGCAATTACACCCGCAGCGTGCATGACGGCTTGCGGGAATGAGAAGTGAAAATCGAGGAGAAGTGGTTTCAGCGCGTCCCTGAATTTCTGCAGATCCAGAGAAGGCACCAGCGGCAATAGCTCGGCAGTTACCCACAATATCAATATCAACAAGGGAATGACGGAAGCGGAACCGAGCGGCTGAATGCGATTGAGGGCGCGACCCACCCCATGCGCTGCCGCCATCCCTGACGCCATGCCTGCCATGTTCCATACCACGTCGGCCAAGGCTGCAGAGCGGGAAGGCAGCCAAACTTGAGCCAACTGGAGAACGAATGAGAAGAGGAAGGCCAGAAAAAGCATCCCGGCAGTGCGAGCCAGCGTATTCGGTCTGCTTGAAGTAAAGAGCATGGCCGCCGCTCCAAGCGGGAAAAACAGCGCAATGTTGCCGAGCACGTCGGCTAACGAAGTAAACCAGCTCCAATTGCTAAGGAATCTGCCTACAGCACCGGGGCTAGAGGCGGAAAAATTGCCGGGATACAACGATCCATAAGCGATCAGTAATGCGATGACTAATAGGAGGCGCATGGGATACGGGTAGCATTTGGATCGGGACAGGACATTATCGCGCCGCGGGTGGTGGCTTGATTTGTAGTGCAGGCATCCAGCGGGGGAGGGATTTGCCGGTCATATAAGCGCCTATTCGGGCCCCGCTGTACGAATTGCCGTCGAAATCCTGCTGAGCCCCGGGATAGGTTTCAAAGCCTGCGGGGCCTTGAGCAGGCCCCAATGCCTGAACGCCCGTTGCTGTCAGGTTTAGTTCTCCCAAGGGCCCGAATGGGTGAGAAAGGTACTTCTCTGCATCTTCGAGCCCGCCGGTCAGATTCTTCGCAAAGGAAGCACCTCGTATAGGCGCTTGGGCAAATACGATATTCGCAAAGACGAATTGCGGGTAGGTTGGGTCGTGCTCACGGCGGGCAAGCGTTATCCCGGCGCCCATGGAAAGCACGGTATTGTAGAACACGCTGATTTCACGGGGACTGCCATTATGGGGCTGGATGCGGATCGCGTCGCCCGACCGGTTTACAAACAGATTATTGTACAGGGCGATATTCCCTTCCCCTTGAAACAGCGCTTCGTGAGGATTTTCATAGAAGAAATTACCGTAAACGAGATAGCGGTCTGACGATCCCGGGCCCGTCAACGGCGAGTCTCCAACCAGTACGTTAGGGCGAGCCAGTTCTTTCGCGGAACCCCCGTTCGCCTTGCTGAAGACATTATGGCGGATGATGGTCGCAGTTGGTTGCTCCGGCATGCCCGGCAACTCGGGTCGTTTCTCTTGATGCTTGATCTGGAGGTTATAGCCGCGCGTGTCAACGATCAGGTTGTATTCGATCACGCCAGCTATAAATGGCGCGCGTCCGTCCGAATTTCCAAGATAAAGGCCTGTGCCGGCACTTGCAATGAGATTGTTTCGAATAACCCACTTCCAGGCAGGACACTTGGTGGAAATTCCGACCGTTTGCTGATTATTGCCGTGGCCGGTTATGCGTAATCGCTCGAGAATGATGTGATGCGCCCAATCCGCGTGTCCTTCGCATTTCACTCCATCCACCGGGCGGTTTTGACCGTCCAGATCGAGGTTACGTACCGCGACATGGCTGGAGTTGATGATGCTCACAGTATTGTGCTTTGGCCGCGCGACGAAAACCGGACGAGGACCATCGTCCGGACCGGAGATTGTGATCGGTGCTTCTGAAGTTCCCTCGAGATTGTGGACGGGCAGACCCGCTCTATACTCCCCCGGCATGAGTTGGAGAGAATCACCCGGGCGCAGGGTTCTTAACAGTGAAAGATAATTGACTGGATTTGCAATATAAATTGCCGCCCCTTGGACCGGGATTATGTGAGACAGGACCCCGGCCAGCACAACACATTTGATAAGGACTGGATTCAGTTCGAGCATGGGTTGGAAGAGATTGGGCGTGACGAGTCTCAAAAATGGGTGTTGTTTAAACATCCGACAAACGTCAAACGAAATTGGGAGCAGGACATTTCACGTCAATCGTACTGTCCTGCAGTATCGCTCTCCAGCTTAACCTGCTACCTTTCCTCATGAGCCTTCTTCGGAAGCACATATTGATATCGCAAGACAGCGGGACAGCACCTGCGCATTTTTCGCTAAAGGAATGTTGGAATAACGTCAATTCGGAGAAAAAAGATTTCAACTGAGGTGCTTTGTTTTGCTCTGCTCAAGAATGATTTCTCTGCTTGTGAGGTACATTTGCATGTGATAGATTCTTCGCGCGCTTGCGGCAGTCAATCGATCTTTATCTCGAGATGAAAGAGGATGGGCTGCTTGCGTTAGCTCATTACAGGAAAAATGAAAACCAGGCAGTAAGGATAAAGTGACTCGTTTCGAACCAGCCCGTTTTACCCGGGAGGCCGCTGACGTCCTCTCGTCTATTCTTGATAATTCCCAGTATCAATGCGCGACTCGCCTGCCCCAGTCGGGAGGAAACCGCTGGTATTCCGAACCTGTTCGACTCGCAAAATTTGCCACAGGGGGAGTGAACTGCTGGAAAGAATCACCATGGCAAGGCTTATACCAGAATCTGCTCAAGTGGGAGAAGGGCTTTTCACCCGTTGTTTTATTCGATCTGTTTTTTTTCCACAAACCTGTTTCAGCGGATCGGATTACTGCCGTTGTCGGTGCCGGTAACCTCGAAATTCTCGTAGATGCTGGAATTTTGTCTTCATCGCGTGGCGAAGTCAGATCACTGGTTCGCTGCTACCCCGTCGGCAACATGTACTTTATTTGCGATCCGTCCAGGGATCAGTCCGATTTTGTCTATATCGGATGGGATTCAGATTTAATGGTCAATATTGCAGCGAAATATTGCAGGGGCCGCCGTTTTTCGCGGTTGCTCGATCTTTGCACGGGAAGCGGGGTACAAGCTCTTTCCCTGTCTCCGATCTCAGAGGAAGTTTTTTGCGTGGATATAAATCCGAGGGCACTTGCAATGGCCCAGGCAAACGCTCGTCTGAACAAACTGCCAAATGTTAATGCCGTCCATAGTGATCTTTTCTCAAATGTAACCGGGCGCTTCGACTGCATAACCGCAAACACGCCCTACGTCCCCCATCCCGAGGGGGCCCAGCTTCCCATCGGCGGGGGCGATATCGGGATAGAATTCACGATCCGGCTTCTCCGCGAATTGCCTGACAGACTCACTGAAAAGGGAATTTCGGTTATTTACACGAGTGACCCGATCGTTCGGGGCAAGCGTCAGTTAATACCGCGAGTCACGGCCGAGCTCGGCCACTTGCCATTTCGAATGATATTGATTCCTCTCTTCACGAACAATTATCCGATGACTCGGCCGATGCAGGAGCATTACGACAGGCTCAACCTAAGCGGGTATGACGACTGCATCCTGCTCATCGAGCACGGCAAGAAATACGAAGTGGAACACCATCAGCACGATGCCCTTCACTACTATCGTACGCGAATGGATGCTTGGCTCGACTGGCGCCGCCGTGCAATCCGGCACGGCTGATAGGCAAGAAACGACTTTTAGTCATCTTGTTACGAATCTTGCTGTCCCGTCTGTCGCGCAGGCCAGTCCGTCGCCGGAAAAAGTGGATAGCCTCGAACGTACGGCTGAGTTCTGATAAAGGCTCGAGATATCCTCTCATGGTCCATCCACCTCGGCTGTACTCCGAATATTCTTTCAATTGTTGACGCAAAATGGAAAAAGGCCGAAGCAAGTGCTTTGCGGCTTCTTTCTTGAAATGTCCTCTAAACCCACGCATCA
>DASSHJ010000094.1:0-15364 GCA_035692965.1 Nitrosospira sp.
CGGTTACGGGGCACAAAGCCAGCGGATCTGGACGGCCGAAACGGATCGTACGCCCGCCATCGCCGAAAGCATCTCTCGCGACAAGGATCTGACCAAGGAGTTGCTACGGTCTTGCGGGATTCCCGTTCCGGAAGGACGACCCGTAACGAGCCCGGAAGATGCCTGGCGAGCTGCGGAAGAGATTGGGATGCCGGTCGTAGTCAAGCCATGCGATGGGAACCACGGACGGGGAGTCTTCATCGAACTGACTTCGCGGGAAGAGGTTGAATCCGCCTACGCGGTTGCATTGGCCGAGGGGAGCGGAGTCCTGGTCGAGCGCTACGTCCCGGGCACCGAGCATCGTTTGCTGGTGGTAGGAAGCGGCCTTGTTGCCGCTAGCAGGGGCGACTCCGTATCGGTCATTGGGGACGGAAAATCGACTATCCGCGAATTGATCCGGGACCAGATCAATTCCGACCCGCGGCGCGGCTCAACCGAAGATCATCCACTCAACCTGGTGGGCATGGACGGGGCGACCATCATGGAAATTGGCCGTCAGGGATTCGGGGTAGATTCGGTTCCTCCAGCGGGACTCGAAGTTCTCATCCAGCGTAACGGGAACCATGCATTCGATGTTACGGACAAGGTACATCCGAGTATCGCGGCTGCCGCATCGCTAGCCGCGCGGGTTGTAGGACTGGATATCGCCGGGATCGATCTGGTGGCACGGAATATTTCACGACCACTTGCGGAGCAGGAGGGGGCTATCGTTGAAGTAAACGCAGGACCGGGACTGCTGATGCACATTAAACCTGCTGTCGGCACCCCTCGTCCGGTGGGTGAAGCAATCATCGAACATCTTTTCCCTGATTCTCGCCAAAGCCGTATCCCTGTTGTCGGTATTTCGGGAAGCTGTGGCAAAACCGCGCTGGCGCACCTTATTGCGCGGCTGCTCAGGATTTCGGGCAGGCATACCGGCCTGGCCTGTAGCGATGGCCTTTATCTGGATGAAAGGCTGGTTCACAAGGGAGACCAGGCGAAATGGCAGGCAGCCAGGAACATCCTGATGAATCGTTCGGTTGAAGCGGCCGTCCTGGAAAATGGGGTTGAGGGTATCCTTCAGGAAGGGCTTGCCTACGACGGCTGTCATGTGGGAATCCTTGCAAATCTCGACCTGGAGCGGCATCTCGGCTATTTTGGGATCGAAACTTCCGAGCAGGTCTTCGATGTGTTGCGTACCCAGGTTGATGTTGTGCTACCTGAGGGAGCGGCGATCCTCAACGCATGCGAACCCATGTTCGTGAAGATGGCTGAACTATGCAATGGGGAAGTCATCTATTTCAGCATTGATCCTGATCTGTCGGTCATCAGGGAGCATCGTCTCAAAGGCACTCAAGGTGTGGGTACGGTTTGCGGTAAGCGGGCTGTGATCCTTCACAGTGATGAAATCCTTCTTGTGGATGGACCGCACGAACAGCGGCTGGCAAGGCTCAGCGAGCTGTCATTTTCCAATCCCGAAGACGACGTCGAGCAGATCGAGAACATTCTCGCGGCTGTGGCTTCTGTCTGGGCGCTTGATATGGAGCCGGCACTCGTAAGAACTGGCATTGAAAATTTCCGTGGATCGAGACAGATTTTGCCGAATAGACCGACCGGCATGGCCATATAAGAAGGAATCAAATTGGCAACACTTCATCGCGAAGAACCACATCCAGGAGAATGGTTAATGAAAGTATCCCGTATCCGTGCCTTGCGTGGCCCTAATCTATGGAGCCGCAGGACGGCAATAGAAGCGGTTGTTTCGTGCGGGAGCGGATATTCTGCCGGAGCTCTTCCAGATATGCTGGAACGATTGCGGTCGCGATTTCCCCGAATTAATCTGAATCGCCGCGGTCGCTATGAAACCCTGACCATGGCGCATGCGCTTGAAAGGGTGACTCTGGCGTTGCAAGTGGAGGCAGGATGTTCCGTTACTTTCAGCGAAACCGCGCCTGCACTGGAGGACGGGATTTACAGAGTCGTTGTGGAATATACCGAAGAAGCTGTCGGCCGGCTAGCCGTCGAGTTGGGGCAAGCGTTGTGCCGGGCAGCTATGGAAAATACTCCCTTCGACCTTGGCAGTGCCGTGAGCCGCTTGCGCGAGCTGAACGAGGATATACGTCTGGGACCGAGTACAGCGGCAATTGTTCAGGCTGCTGTTGAACATGGTATCCCCTATCGTCGGCTGACGGATGGCAGTCTCGTTCAGTTCGGGTGGGGCAGCAGGCAGCGCCGCATCCAGGCTGCCGAGACAGACTTTACCGGTGCGGTTTCCGAATCGATTGCGCAGGACAAAGAATTGACGAGGATGCTCCTGCAGGCGGCGGGGATTCCAATCCCTCCCGGGCGGCCCGTATCGGGTGCCGAGGACGCCTGGGCGGCTGCGTGCGAAATCGGGCTTCCAGTCGTTGTCAAGCCGCAGGACGGGAATCAGGGCAAGGGCGTTGGGGTCAATCTGGCAACCCGCGAGCAGGTTCAGGCCGCTTTTGCAGTCGCGGCCGGGATCAGCGGAAATATCCTGGTTGAGCGATATATTACCGGGCAGGACTATCGCATGCTGGTCGTGGGCAGCAAACTGGTCGCCGCGGCACGCCGGGAACCACCACAGGTCATCGGCGACGGGATACACAGCGTCAGCCAATTGGTCGAGCAGGTCAACAGCGACCCTCGGCGCGGCGAGGGGCACTCAAACACCTTGACCAAAATCACTTTGGACGGGACCGCGCTCGCCCATCTGGCAACGCAAGGGTTGACCGCCGAATCCGTCCCTCTCGCCGGCAAATGGATCTTTTTGAGAAACAATGCCAATCTTTCCACGGGGGGGGCGGCCACTGACGTTACGGATGAGGTTCATCCCGAGCTGGCGGAGCGGGTGGTAGCGGCAGCAAAAATGGTCGGACTGGATATCTGCGGCGTCGATGTCGTTTGCCAGGATGTTTCCAGGCCGCTGGAGGGGCAGGGGGCGATCATCGAGATCAATGCGGCACCCGGTCTGCGGATGCATCTGCAGCCCTCGTTTGGGACAGGGCGCAAGGTCGGGGAGGCAATTATCGCGCATATGTTCGCCAAAGGGGAGAATGCGCGCATACCTGTTGTGGCGGTGAGCGGCACCAATGGAAAAACAACGACTGTCCGGATGATCGCCAATATTCTCAACTCCCAGGGCTTCCGCGTGGGAATGACCAGTACCGATGGCGTATACGTGGAAGGCCACCGGATTGATACAGGGGATTGCAGCGGTCCCAAGAGCGCAAAAAAAGTGCTGCTTCACCCGCACGTGGACGCCGCAGTGTTTGAAACTGCGCGCGGTGGATTATTACGCGAGGGCTTGGGTTTCGACCAGTGTGACGTCGCGGTGGTGACGAATATTGGAAGAGGCGATCATCTCGGTCTTTCATACATCAATACCGTGGAAGATTTGACACGCGTAAAACGGGTCATTGTGCAGAACGTTACGCCAGGGACAGGAGTTGCCGTACTCAATGCCGACGATCCTCTGGTGGCAGGGATGGCGGCTCATTGCCGAGGGAAGGTGACTTTCTTTTCGAGAGACGCGGACAATCCCCTCATTGCCAGACATCGTGCACAACAAAAGCGCGTGATCTACTTCGATCAGGGGGCAGTCGTTGCGTGGGAAGCCGGCGCTGAATACCGCATTCCCATTAGCGGGATTCCCGCCACCCAAAATGGCGTCATTGTCTTCCAGATCGAAAATGCGATGGCTGCCGTCGGCGCTGGCTGGGCTCTTGGGCTGGAATGGGATGTCGTCCGTGCCGGCTTGGCCAATTTTGTCGGCGACACGCAATCCGCCCCGGGGCGCTTTAATCTGTTCAGCCATCGTGGTGCTACCCTGATCGCGGATTACGGTCACAATGTCGATGCAATCCGGGCTCTCGTCCGTGCCATTGACAGCATGCCAGCCAAGCGACGGTCAGTTGTAATCAGCGGGGCCGGTGACAGGCGCGATGAAGATATCCGGCAACAGACGGAAATACTTGGGGACGCATTCGACGAGGTCGTGCTGTATCAAGATCAATGCCAGAGAGGCCGCGCCGATGGCGAGGTGCTGAAATTGCTGAGGCAGGGTCTTGAAAAAGCAAAGCGTGCCCGCGATGTCAAGGAAATCCGTGGGGAGTTCGTCGCAATTGACGCGGCTGTCAATAATCTTAAAGCCGGAGAACTTTGCCTGATCCTTATAGACCAGGTGGAAGAAGCGCTGGGGCACATTACGAAGCGGGTGACGACAGGCTGATCTGCTGTGCGGCTTGGCGGCGAAGCTTGACAGGCGGACGCTTTCTCTTCCGCTCTATGGGAAACAGGTCAGAGTGCTGTCAGGATTTCACGGCGGGTGAGAGCAAAACCGTCTGGATGACCAACGAGCTATGCTTCCCTCTCTCGATCTTCAGGTATTCCAGGCCTTGTTACACACCCATTAAGTGCTATGATACCGCCTCCTGAGCTGGATTTTCAGATTTTCTTTCGATCTCACACAATCCTGACCCAGCTTTCCGAGCAGTTAGCGCCGGTCGCTTTACTGATGGATTTTAGGGATGGAACCGGTATCGGATTAGCTGAACGTTATGCAAACGCATTTACGCCTGACGCTATTCGCCTTGCTGACTCTGGCGCTTCACGCGCTGTTTTCCCAAGGCCTGTTTGCTGCGACCCCGGTGCTCAGGTGCGAAATTCGCCAAGGGGGTCACGCATTCACGGAAGATTTTGTGCCCGTGACTGATCCCTATGCAGTTGATCCCAAAGAGATCAACCACCAATTCCTGTTCAAGGCGGTGGTAATGGGTAACGAAGAGAATATCGATTACATAAGAATCTACACTTATTACAAGGAGCAACATCAGGTTATCCTGCTCCACGAAGCCAGGTATCTACCCCCCTTTCGGCAAGGTGAGCCGTCGCCTGCTGCCCTGACCGGCGTGAACTATCTATACGCACCTGTACTGGAGCAGGAGTTTCAATACGGCTGCGTGCTTCTCGACGGCCCATCGTAACACTGTTCAAACATTTGGGTTTGATGCTCGGCGGACACAGCATATCGTTGTGCTTGCTGAAGCGGCAGGAATGCTTCGGTCCTCGCGGGACCGAAGGAAAATCGTTGATTGCAATTTGCCCAGGTTCATCTAAACTGAAGCCGGTAGCGCTTGCAAAGCGGACATTTATAGGGAGTAAGAGAGATTGATAAGCGGAGATTGATACAGCGCAGCGTGAAATCGCGCGAACCTTCCCTAGTGACTTGCGCACCAGTTTGTTTGCCTCTCATTTATAAGAAGGAGGAAAGATAATGTCAGGAGATAGTGTCTACAAGATTACCGAGATCATCGGCACTAGCAAGACTTCCTGGGAAGATGCTGCCAGAAATGCGGTCGAGACCGCGGCGAAAACTTTGAGGGATCTCAGGGTTGCAGAAATCGTGAAGCTTGACCTGGTGGTTGAAGATGGGAAAGCAGTCGCGTATCGCGCGCGCGTAAAGCTGTCTTTCAAATATGAAGGGCACCAATAGATAGAGGCATTGATGGCCGGCAGACACGGGCACAGGTACCGTATGTAGAGGCCAGCGCCAGGAAATTTCTCCGCGCACTTCCCAAAAAAAGGCGCAAACTTTGCGCCTTTTTTTACGAGCGGCCTCTTCAGGCAGTAGCGGCCGCTTCCTCTTCAAACTGAAGCGTAACCTTGTCGTCAGGGCCAATATCTACCGTCACCCTTCCGCCATTCGCCAACCGGCCGAACAGAAGCTCATCTGCAAGGGCACTGCGAATGGTATCCTGAATGAGTCGGGCCATCGGTCGTGCTCCCATAAGCGGGTCAACCCCATTCTGTGCGAGGTATTCCCTTAGTTTCTCGGTAAATACCGCATCCACTTTCTTTTCGTGCAACTGCGCTTCAAGCTGCATCAGGAACTTGTCGACCACCCGTAAGATGATCTCCCTGTCGAGCGGCGCAAATGAAATAATCGCATCCAGCCGATTGCGGAATTCGGGCGTGAACATGCGTTTGATATCCGCCATCTCATCTCCCATTGGAGCTGATTTGGTAAAACCCATCGAGCTTTTCGTAAGCGCCTCAGCTCCGGCATTCGTGGTCATGATTATAACGACATTACGAAAATCTGCCTTGCGGCCATTGTTGTCCGTCAATGTCCCATGATCCATTACCTGGAGGAGAATATTGAAGATATCCGGGTGCGCCTTTTCAATTTCATCCAGTAAAAGCACTGAATAGGGCTGCTTGATAATCGCCTCGGTCAGCAAGCCTCCCTGATCGAAGCCTACATAGCCGGGAGGCGCGCCGATCAGGCGGGATACCGCGTGCCGCTCCATGTATTCCGACATGTCGAACCGATGCAGCTGAATACCCAGCGCGTATGCAAGTTGTCTTGCCACCTCCGTTTTTCCGACGCCTGTCGGTCCGGAGAACAGGAAGGATCCAACGGGCTTCTGAGGATTGCCCAAACCGCTTCTCGCCATTTTGATCGCCGCCGTAAGTGCATTGATCGCCTTGTCCTGGCCGAATACCACCGCCTTCAGATCACGGTCCAGTGTCTTCAGCGTGTTTCGATCGTCGCTGGACACATTTTGCGCTGGGATGCGCGCGATCTTCGCGATAATTCCTTCTATTTCGTGTTTGCTGATGACCTTACGCTGGCGTGATTTTGGGAGGATGCGCTGTGCAGCCCCGGCTTCGTCTATCACGTCAATTGCTTTATCGGGCAAATGACGGTCGTTGATGAAGCGTGCAGACAACTCGGCCGCAGTACTGAGGGCCACCGCAGTGTATTTAACGCCATGATGAGCTTCGTAGCGCGCTTTCAAACCTCTCAGGATCGCCACCGTTTCGTCCACGCTCGGCTCAGGCACATCGATCTTTTGAAAGCGGCGCGAGAGGGCGTGATCCTTTTCGAAGATTCCGCGGTATTCGCTATATGTCGTGGCGCCAATGCATTTCAGCTGGCCAGTATTCAATATGGGCTTCAGCAAGTTGGAAGCATCCAGCGTGCCACCAGAGGCAGCCCCTGCTCCAATGAGCGTATGTATCTCATCGATGAAAAGGATGGCATTGGAATTGTCCAGCAACTGCTTCAGCACCGCCTTCAAGCGCTGTTCAAAATCACCCCGGTACTTCGTCCCTGCAAGCAGCGCACCCATATCCAGTGCATAGACCTGATGGTGCGCCAGCACGTCTGGCACTTCATGTTCGATGATGCGTCGCGCGAGGCCTTCGGCAATGGCTGTTTTGCCAACTCCCGCTTCCCCGACCAGCAGGGGGTTATTCTTGCGCCGCCGGCACAGCGTTTGTATCAAACGCTCCAGTTCCTGCTCCCTGCCAATAAGGGGATCGATCTTCCCTGCAAGCGCCAGCGAGTTCAGGTTTACGGCGTAGCTCTCCAGCGCTCCTCCGGAACCCAGTTCCTGATCGGAATCACCCTCGCTTTCTGTTTTAGCGCTGCTTCCCTGGGGTACCTTGCTGATGCCATGGGAAATATAGTTCACGACATCCAGGCGGGTTACACCTTTCTGATGCAGAAAGTACACTGCATGGGAATCCTTTTCGCCGAATATGGCGACCAGCACGTTGGCGCCCGTAACCTCTTTTTTCCCCGAGGATTGGACATGCAGAATGGCGCGCTGGATCACGCGTTGAAAACCAAGTGTAGGCTGCGTATCGACTTCGCCGGTACCTCCTACCGTCGGCGTATTTTCCGTTACGTGTTCTGTCAGAAGTCTCCTTAAATCCTCTATGTCAACTGAGCAGGCGCGCAGCACCTCCGCGGCGGTGGGATTATCGAGCATCGCCAACAGCAAATGCTCCACGGTAATAAACTCGTGGCGTTTCTGCCGGGACTCGACAAAAGCCATATGCAAACTTACTTCCAGTTCTTGCGCAATCATTTCAGGTTTCCTCCATCACGCACCTTAGCGGATGTTCATGCTTTCTAGCAAACGCAACGACCTGCTCAACCTTGGCAGTGGCGATATCACTGGTATAAACCCCACATACGCCAGCACCATCCATGTGAACTTTGAGCATAATTTTCGTGGCCTGTTCGCGATTCATCGAAAAAAAAGTCTCTAACACGGCAACGACAAAATCCATGGGGGTAAAATCATCGTTGAGCAAGACGACTTTGAACATCGGAGGAGGCTTTAGCTTGCTCTTTTTAGCCTCCAGTACGATATCTTTCTGATTATCCGTCCGCATTTCCTTACCCTGCCTTCAACTTCTGTTGCGTAAATCCAATCAGAACAATTCCTGCCTCTTACTGATATATTTGATGATTGGAGGCAAATATTCAAGTAGTTTGGGAAAATTATTCTTTTCCAGGCGGCCAAAATAAGTAGGTTTACTACTTGACTTGAAAACCGGATTTGAGTAAAACATCCTTGGCGTTTGGCTTCAAGTTCTCTGCAGTACCGGTTATAGCCGTTTTGCGGTCTTGAAACTCAAACAGTGTTCGGGTTTCCGGCCCGGTTTTTTATTTAGGAAACAAAAATGGCGACAGGTACAGTGAAGTGGTTCAACGATTCAAAGGGTTTTGGCTTTATTACCCCGGATGACGGCAGCGAAGATTTGTTTGCACATTTCTCCGCTATCAACATGTCAGGGTTCAAAACTCTCAAAGAAGGTCAGAAGGTAAGTTTTGAGGTGACGCAGGGCCCAAAAGGCAAGCAGGCATCGAACATCCAGTCGGTTTGATTATCGCTTGCTGAGGCGGACACCCGAATCAGCTTGTAATCACAGAATTATCGACGCCCCTTGCCGGAAATTCCGGCAAGGGGATTTTTTTGTCTCCACTTCAAATATCAGGCGCCCATGTGTTCAACCAGCGCCTGACCAAATCCGGAACATGATACCTCATGCGCGCCGGTCATCTGCCGCGCGAAGTCATAGGTCACGATTTTATCGAGGATGGTTTTCTCCATCGCGCCAATAATGAGACTGGCCGCTTCGTCCCATCCCATGTGCCTCAGCATCATTTCCGCCGATAAGATAATTGAACCGGGGTTAACCCGATCCTTTCCTGCATACTTCGGCGCAGTGCCGTGCGTTGCCTCGAAGATGGCAATGGAATCACTAAGGTTTGCTCCTGGCGCAATTCCAATGCCTCCAACTTGCGCGGCCAAGGCGTCCGAGATGTAATCGCCATTCAAATTGAGTGTCGCGATGACATCGTATTCCTCAGGGCGCAACAATATTTGCTGCAGAAACGCGTCAGCGATTACGTCCTTGACAATGATTCCGCCGTGCGCCGCAGGCAGCTTCATCCAGGGACCGCCATCCAGCAGCGTAGCTCCAAACTCTCGTTTCGCCAATGCGTATCCCCAGTTCTTGAAAGCGCCCTCGGTAAATTTCATGATATTTCCCTTGTGCACGAGGGTCACGGAGCGCCGCTTGTTGTCGATCGCATACTGGATCGCCCGGCGCACAAGCCTTTCCGTACCCTCCCTCGAAACAGGCTTGATTCCGATGCCCGACGTCTCAGGAAAACGAATTTTTGTCACTCCCATGTCATTCACAAGGAAATTAATGATTTTTTTTGCCTTTTCCGAACCTGCTTCCCATTCGATCCCGGCATAAATATCTTCCGAATTTTCACGAAAAATGACCATATCGGTTTTTTCAGGATGCTTCACTGGACTGGGGACTCCCTGAAAGTAGCGCACAGGGCGCAAACAGACGTAGAGATCAAGGTCCTGGCGCAGGGCGACATTGATGGAGCGTATTCCTCCCCCGACCGGGGTGGTAAGCGGCCCTTTTATTGAAATGACATATTCTTTCGCCGCCTCCAGTGTTTCGGTAGGCAGCCAGACCTCATGGCCATAGACGCGATTCGCCTTTTCGCCGGCGTAAATTTCCATCCAGCATACCTTCCGCTTGCCCCCATAAGAGCGCTCCACCGCCGTATCCACCACTTTTTTCATGACCGGGGTGATATCGATTCCGATACCATCGCCTTCAATGAAAGGAATAACGGGATCATCAGGCACGTCCAGGGAAAGATCCTGTTTTATTCTGATTTTTGTGCCTTCGGCCGGTATTTTGATATGTTGATACATGTAAGCTCCAAATTGAGTTTGGCCGTTAGCCTGAAACACGGCCGGACTTTTTGTTATTTACCCAAATGCTATTTCGGGGGGTCGTCGTAATTAAAAAACCTGCATATTTTACCCCCGGTTTATTTACCCCCGGTTTAAATTGCGAAGGCGACGATGGATGCTTTCGCTTCCATCCATCAGGTTATCTGTTTATTTGCATCATTTTTTAATGGCCCAGTTTATTTCTCCAGCAAGGGATATAGAATTCGACTCTTGCAGCCGGGCCTGCGTTCGAGCTGCGCAAATATAAAAAGCCAGGTCCACAGCTATAAAAAGCCAAGTCCACACCGATGGTTCAAGGGAAAATGATCTGGAAGCCGAATGTCACCGTTGCCGCGATTGTGGAGAAAGACGGAAAATATTTACTGGTTGAGGAGCAAACGAGTCACGGAATACTATTCAACCAACCTGCCGGGCATCTCGAACCGGGCGAGTCGATCATACAAGGTGTGATCCGGGAGACGTTGGAAGAGACGGGATATGTGTTCATTCCGGAAGCGGCTCTGGGCATCTACCGCTGGCATTCTCCATCCGACGACATTACTTTTCTTCGCTTCGCGTTCATAGGTGCGGTGATCGACCACGATCCGGACAGGGCGCTGGATGCAGGGATATTGCGTGCCGGATGGTTCTGCGTGGATGAAATCCGGGCAATGGCTTACTCTCACCGGAGCCCGCTCGTGATGCGGTGCATCGAAGATCATCTCGCGGGCAGGCGCTACCCTCTCGAAATATTCACCCATCTGGATTAATCAATGAAAAAGCGGCGCGTGGTGGTCGGGATGTCGGGGGGCGTCGATTCAGCCGTCGCTGCATTGCTTTTAAAACAGCAGGGGTACGACGTCCTCGGCCTCTTCATGAAGAACTGGGAAGATGACGACACTGATGAATACTGCTCGTCCCGCCAGGACTTGATTGATGCTGCTTCAGTCGCTGACATCATCGGTATCTCGCTGGAGGCGGTCAACTTCTCGGCGGAATACAAGGACCGCGTATTCAGCCATTTCCTCGCCGAGTATAAGGCCGGACGTACGCCCAACCCCGACGTGCTGTGCAATGCCGAGATCAAGTTCAAGGCTTTTCTCGAGCACGCGGTTGAGCTCGGCGCGGAGAACATTGCGACGGGACATTATGCCCAGGTAAGGAATACGCGCGGAACGCTCCAGTTGCTGAAGGCGGAGGACGGCACGAAAGACCAGAGCTACTTTCTTTACCGCTTGAATCAAGCGCAATTATCCAAAACCTTGTTTCCAATCGGCCATCTCTACAAGCGGGAGGTTCGCAGGATTGCTAAAGAGCACGGGCTGCCGAATTTCTCCAAAAAAGACAGCACAGGAATATGCTTTATAGGCGAGCGGCCGTTCCGGGAGTTTCTTGGCCGGTATTTAACGGATCAGCCGGGAGAAATAAGGACATCCGACAACACAGTCATGGGCCAGCATAAAGGCTTGATGTATTACACGATCGGGCAGCGGCAGGGGTTGGGGATCGGCGGCACCAGGGACGGAGATGGCGAACCGTGGTTTGTATCGAGCAAGGATCTCGCGGCGAACGTCCTGACAGTCGTCCAAGGTCATCAACATCCTGACCTGTTCAGGTCCTCTCTCGTGGCGACCGATCTGACATGGATAAGTGGCCGAGAGCCGCGCTGTAATTGGGTTTACGCGGCAAAAATACGCTATCGTCAACCCGATGCTCCATGCGCGCTCGTACGAATCGACCCCGACGAATGCGAGATCGAGTTTGCCGAGCCGCAATGGGCGATTGCGCCAGGACAATCGGTTGTGGTTTACGAGAGCAAAGTATGCCTTGGGGGCGGCGTTATTAAGGAAAGCTGAAAAACACGTCCGTTGCTGCTCCGTTTAGGGTAATCATGCTTGAGGGGCGGTTTCCATGAAGGAGGGACGTTTTTCGAGCCTTTCGTGAAAATCCGCCAGATTGGGAAAATCCCGGGGCCAATCAATTTCAGGAAAGCGAAAAGCAAGATAGCCGAGGGCACAGCCCAGCGCAACATCAGCGAGTGTGTAGACATTACCGTCGCACCATTTTTTGTCGCTCAATTCCCGCGCGGCGCTTTCCAACCCAAGGTTGATTTTTTTGCACTGCCGCGAGATCCATTCCTGGCTTTGCTGGGCCTCTGGGCGTTTCCGTTCCAGGAATATCGCGGCTGCGGCGTCACAGATACCATCCGCCAGAGCCTCCCAGCGCTTGACCATGATGCGTCGGCGGTTTGATTCCGGGATGAGACGGGAAACGGGGCTCACCGTATCCAGGTACTCGACAATAACGCGCGAATCAAACAGGGAGGTTCCATCTTCCATAATGAGCACGGGTACCTTTCCCAAGGGGTTGTATTCAGGAACATGCGTCTCCGGATTCCACGATCCCTCCAGTTCGAAGTTATAACCTATATGTTTTTCCGCCAGGACGACACGCGTTTTACGTACATATGGACTGGTGAGGGATCCGATGAGCTTCATGACAACCTCTGGGGAAACAATCGTCAGCAGGGGATTGCACGGCAATAAGCCATCCCCCCAATCGCGGCGCAATTCAATGGTCCCCTGGCATTATATCGGCTTTCCCACGACGGTGACAGGAAGTGGGCAGGCCATCCCGGCTGGTTACGTATGTTAAAATGGCTTTCCGGATACCCGGATCAAAACATGGATTATTCTCCTCTTACTGCCTTATCTCCTCTCGACGGGCGTTACCACACTAAAGTCTCGGCTCTCAGACCTTATTTCAGCGAATTCGGACTCATTCGCTACAGGGTTCAAATCGAAATCGAATGGCTCAAGGCGCTCGTCCTCGCGTCCGGCATCACGCAAGTTCCGCGGCTTTCCGACGCCACTATCAGTCAGCTTGACGGTCTCCTGGCAAATTTTTCCGAAGCGGACGCCGATGCAATCAAGGGCATAGAATCCCGCACAAACCATGACGTCAAAGCCGTGGAATACTGGTTGCGGGAAAGCTTGAAAAGCAACGTCGAGATGGACGCGGCGAGGTCGTTCATCCATTTTGCATGTACTTCCGAAGATATCAACAACTTGTCCCACGGCTTGATGTTTTTGCATAGCCGGAAACAGGTCATGTTACCCGCACTGGATAAAATCATTCGCATGCTTATGGCAACGGCAAATGATCTGTCTGACGTAGCCATGCTCGCCCGTACGCACGGGCAGCCGGCTACCCCTACAACGATGGGCAAGGAGATCGCCAACTTCGTCTACCGATTGGAGAGAGCACGGAAGTCGGTGGCGGGTGCACCGATTCTTGGCAAGATCAATGGCGCGGTAGGCAATTACAACGCGCATCTCGCAGCTTACCCTGCATTCGAATGGGAGAAATTTGGGCGTATCTTCGTCGAAAATCTGGGCCTGCAATTCAATCCCTACACTACGCAAATAGAGCCGCATGATGCAATGGCGGAGTTATTCGATGCCTACGCCCGCATTAACACCATCCTGCTGGACCTCGACCGGGATATCTGGGGCTATATTGCTTTAGGCTACTTCAAGCAAAAGGTCCGGGAAGGCGAAGTCGGCTCCTCAACAATGCCCCACAAAGTCAACCCGATCGATTTTGAAAACTCCGAAGGCAACCTTGGTATTGCGAATGCGCTTTTGCGCCATCTGAGCGAAAAACTGCCGGTGTCGCGATGGCAGCGCGATCTTACCGATTCGACTGTGCTGCGAAACGTCGGAGTGGCCTTGGGTCACACTCTGCTTGCCTATGATTCATGCAGCAGGGGGCTGGGTAAACTGGAAATCAATGCTTCCCGTTTGGGTGAAGACCTGGAGAACGCCTGGGAAGTTCTGGCTGAACCGATCCAAACCGTGATGCGACGTCATGGCATAGCTGATTCCTACGAGCAGTTGAAGAATCTCACCCGGGGAAAGGGAGGAATTACCAGGGAAATCCTGCACGAATTCATCGGACAGTTGGCTCTTCCGGAAGCGGAAAAGCAACGGCTATACGAGATGACTCCTCGAAGCTATACCGGGAATGCCGCCGCGCTGGCTCATAGAATCGGTACGGAAAGCCGGTAAAGGTCTAAACTCTAAATTCCTCTGCAGCATTCCCCCTTTCACAACCGAAGTGGCATATTCGGCTAGCAGACAGGTAAAGTTCGCCAACGCGCCAATTGTTGCTGGGTGAGCTTGAAATCAGGGAAAGGATCCCCATATGCCGCTGGATAAAAACAGGAGACGCGACCCATGACAGAGAAAAACCCCCCTCAACCGGATCAGCCTGGGGACCAGGCGCCCCACGAAACGACTGGAGCACAAGCCAACCGAGAGGCTCCAGACACTATGCCGAGCCTCGAGCAACTGCTTAAAAAAGCCGAGCTTGACGCTGAAGAACATCGGGATGCCTGGTTGCGCGCGAAGGCGGATGCCGAGAACATCCGTAAACGTGCCCAGATAGACATCGCCAACGCCCACAAATACGCAATCGAAAACTTTTCCGTTGAACTGCTTCCAGTAATGGATAGCCTGGATGCCGCATTGGCCGTAAAGAATGCGACGGTCGAGAATTTTAAAAGCGGAATGGAACTGACCCACAAGCAGCTCGCCACTGCTTTTGAAAAATTCAATATCAAGGTGATCGATCCTCAGGGGGAAAAATTTGACCCGCACTTGCATCAGGCGATCGCCACCGTCGATTCCGATCTTCCTCCCAATACCGTAGTCGACGTGATGCAGAAGGGCTATGTTTTGAACGATCGGGTGATCAGGCCCGCGATGGTGACTGTTTCAAAAGCCAAAGAAGCTTGAATGGCTTGAAATCCGCGGTACGACCCCCACTTTTCCTGATGGAACGGCATTTTACGCAGGCAGATATTTGACCCCAACCAATCAACAAGGATTAAATCATGGCAAAAATTATTGGCATTGACCTTGGCACCACGAATTCATGCGTGGCTGTCATGGAGAACGGAAAACCTAAAGTCATCGAAAATTCCGAGGGAGCTCGCACCACTCCTTCCATTGTTGCCTATACGGAGGATGGAGAAATTCTGGTTGGGGCTTCAGCCAAACGTCAGGCGGTGACCAACCCGAAAAATACGTTGTTCGCGGTGAAACGCTTGATTGGCCGGCGATTCAACGAGGATATGGTGCAGCGGGACATCAAGATGGTGCCCTACCATATCATCAAGGCCGACAACAATGACGCCTGGATCGAGGTTCGGGGCAAGAAACTCGCTCCGCCCGAGGTTTCGGCGCAGGTCTTGA
>DASSHJ010000095.1:0-6013 GCA_035692965.1 Nitrosospira sp.
AATACCAGATCGCTTTCTAATAGCTGGAGTCCGTCAGTCTCAGCGATTCAAGCTCAGGCAGGCCTTAGTCGGCCTGCCTGAAGTAATCTTCCGCCTCCTCATCAATCCTCTGCCTCTCGGGCCCCTATCCCGGGAGTTTTCTTTTTCCACGCCCCCGATATCCCTGTGTTCCGCGAAGGGGATGACTTACGCGTGTCTTCGTCCCTGTCCTGTCCCCATCATGCCTTCCCTACATTGAAAAATGTGGGTATCTGAGAACATTGTTCAAGAAAACATAAGTGTCTTAACGCACAGAATATGCGACTAGACCGCGTACTATTACCCGGTGCTACATCCTCTCCCCGGATCGGGGAGTCACGCTCCGGAGAGTGAAGCTGGACGCGAGACACTATAAGCCCGCGAATACTGACAAGAGGGCGCACCCGCAAACGCGGGAATCAGTCTGAAAACCGCGGAATGAAGCAAGTCAGTCCTCTGGCATTTGCTCGCTCTGCGGATCAACAGAGGGGATGCGCGATGAAGGAAAACGTCAGTGATTTCTTGGTGCAGCGCTTGTCCGAATGGGGCGTCAAGCGTATTTTCGGCTTTCCTGGTGATGGTATCAATGGAATCCTGGGCGCGCTCAACCGCGCCCAGGATTCCATCGATTTTATCCAGGTGCGGCACGAGGAGATGGCCGCCTTCATGGCGTGTGCCCACGCGAAATTCACGGGCGAGGTCGGCGTTTGCCTGGCCACCTCCGGCCCGGGCGCCATTCATCTGCTCAATGGGTTATACGACGCGAAGCTCGACCATCAGCCGGTCGTCGCGATCGTCGGGCAGCAGAAGCGTGCCGCGCTGGGCGGGAACTACCAGCAGGAAGTCGATCTCATTTCCCTGTTCAAGGATGTCGCGCACGAATATGTGCACATGGTTTCCACGCCCCAGCAGATGCGTCACATCATTGACCGTTCGATGCGCATCGCCCAAGTGGAACGCAACGTATGCTGCATGATCGTGCCCAACGACATCCAGGAACTGCATGCGGAAAAGCCGGCGCGCGAGCATGGAACGATACATTCCGGGATTGGCTACAAGGAACCCCGGGTTGTGCCGCGACCAGAAGATTTGCAGCGCGCTGCCGACATTCTCAACGCCGGATCGAAGGTGGCAATGCTGGTGGGAGCAGGCGCGCTTCACGCTACGGCCGAGGTGCTGAGAACCGCTGAACTCCTGGGCGCGGGGATCGCAAAGGCGCTGCTGGGCAAGGCCGTTGTTCCGGACGACCTCCCGTTCGTCACGGGCTCTATTGGTTTGCTCGGCACGCGGCCGAGCTACGACATGATGATGCAGTGCGACACGCTTCTCATGGTCGGATCGAGTTTTCCCTACTCTGAATTTTTACCTGAGGAAGGCCAGGCGCTCGGCGTGCAAATCGATATCGATGGACGCATGACGAGTATCCGCTACCCGATGAAAGTAAATCTCATCGGAGACAGTGCCGAAACGTTGAGACAACTCATCCCGCTGCTGAAGCAAAAAGAAGACCGCACCTGGCGAGAAAGAATCGAGGGTGAAGTGGCGAAATGGTGGAAAACCATGGAAGCCCGCGCGATGGAGTCCGCCAACCCTATCAACCCCCAAAGAGTATTCTGGGAACTCTCCCCGCGCCTTCCGGATGACTGTATCCTCACCTGTGACTCAGGCTCCTCAGCCAATTGGTATGCGCGCGATGTGAAAGTTCGCGAGGGCATGATGGCATCACTGTCAGGAGGGCTGGCAACCATGGGGCCCGGCGTTCCTTATTCCATCGCGGCCAAATTTGCACACCCCCATCGTACGGTCATTGCCATGGTGGGAGATGGAGCGATGCAAATGAATGGCATGAACGAGCTCATCACGATCGGCAAGTACTGGCGCAGATGGAGCAATCCGCACTTGATCGTAATGGTCCTCAATAATCGCGACCTGAACCAAGTGACATGGGAGCAGCGGGCCATGGAGGGCGATCCAAAGTTCGACGCTTCCCAGGATATCCCCGACTTTCCCTATGCCGCGTACGCTGAGCTGATCGGTCTTCGCGGCATTCGCGTAGACCGGCCGGAGCAAATCGGCGATGCCTGGGACAGCGCTTTAAATGCCGACCGTCCCACCGTTATCGAAGCATACACCGATCCCGACGTGCCGCCTCTTCCCCCGCACATCACGTTCAAGCAGGCAAAGGCGTATGCCTCAGCGATCCTGCATGGGGACACCGATTCGCCGGAAATCATCAAGTCGTCTGTAAAACAGATATTTGCCTGAGGGGGCGGCATGAACGCAAACACCGTTCGCGGGCGAAACGGAAGCTCTTCAATTCCCGTATCAAGAGTACAGGTATCCGCATTTTCCACATCGACCGCAACACCGGAATCCGACGGCACGCTGGAGTGGAACGCAACCGTGCTTGTGCTCGTGGAAGTCGAAGCTGGCGGCAAGACCGGTATCGGCTTCAGTTATGCAGATACCGGCACAGCCACGCTCATCCACGACACCCTGGCGGCGGTCGTCACGGGCCGTGATGCGCTTGCCATCCCCGACTGCTGGAATGCCATGATTGCCGCGATCCGCAACCTCGGGCGGCCGGGCATCGCCTCCATGGCCGTTGCGGCAGTGGATAACGCATTATGGGATCTGAAAGGCCACGTTCTCGATCTGCCGCTCGTTTCATTGTTGGGCCAGGCGCGGCCCGCAGTGCCGATTTATGGTAGCGGCGGCTTTACTTCGTATTCAGTGGCGGAACTGCAAAAACAGCTCGGCGATTGGGCATCCAGCGGAATAGCTCGTGTCAAGATGAAGATCGGGCGGGAACCCGGCAAGGACGTCGCGCGGGTCCGTGCAGCGCGGGAGGCGATTGGCAGCGGTGTAGAGCTTTTTGTTGATGCCAACGGGGGCTACTCCCGGAAGCAAGCGCTTGCCATGGCATTCTCGTTTTCAGAATTTAGCGTGTCCTGGTTTGAAGAGCCCGTGCCGAGCGATGACCTTGAAGGCTTGCGCCTCATGCGTGACCGGGCTCCGCCGGGAATGGATATCAGTGCCGGTGAATACGGTTATCACGCCACGTATTTCCGCCGCATGCTTCAAGCCCGAGCAGTTGACGTGCTACAGGCTGATGCAACGCGCTGCGCTGGCGTGAGCGGCTTCATGCAGGCTGCCGCGCTCTGCCATGGATTCAACCTGCCGCTTTCCAGTCATTGTGCGCCTTCGATCCATGCCCATCCGTGTTGCGCCGCAACCCCTGTTCGTCATCTCGAATACTTCTACGATCATGTACGGATAGAAAAAATGCTGTTCGACGGCGTGCTTGAACCCGAAGACGGATTGTTGCGCCCGGACTTGACGCGACCCGGGTTTGGTCTCGAATTCAAGCGGGCGGACGCGGAGCGGTATGCGGTATGAATGGTTCACAACGCAACAGATAGAAAATAAGGAATAGATATCATGAGGCGACCAACCACTCCACTTCTGGATGCCCAGGCTCTGGCTGCCGAGCTGAAAGGCGATATCCAGGGGGAAGTACGCTTCGATGATGGCAGCCGGGCGCTTTATGCCACCGATGGCTCCAACTACCGGCAGGTTCCGATTGGCGTGGTCATTCCGAAATCGATTGATGACATCATCGCAACCGTTGCCGCTTGCCGCAGACATGGCGCGCCGGTGCTTTCCCGAGGCGGAGGCACCAGTCTTGCCGGCCAGTGCTGCAACGTAGCGGTGGTGATGGACATGTCCAAATATTTCAACCGAATTCTTGAGCTGGATCCCGAGAAGAAGATCGCGCGTGTCGAACCGGGCTGCGTGCTCGACAATCTGCGGGATGCGGCTGAACAACATCACCTGACCTTCGCGCCCGATCCATCGACCCATACCCACAATACCCTTGGCGGGATGATCGGCAATAACTCCTGCGGCGTGCACTCGGTCATGGGGGGTAAAACGGTCGATAACGTAATCGAGCTTGACGTATTGCTTTATGACGGCACGCGGATGAAGGTCGGCAAGACCAGTGATGCGGAATTGGCGGAAATCATCGCAGCGGGGGGACGGCGCGGCGAAATCTATGGGCGGCTGAAATCGATGCGCGACAGGCTGGCTGACCAGATCCGCGCCCGCTATCCGAAAATCCCGCGGCGGGTCTCCGGCTACAACCTTGATGATCTGCTGCCGGAAAACGGGTTTGATGTTGCCCGCGCCCTCGTTGGCACCGAAAGTACCTGCGTCGTTATTCTCGAAGCCACGTTGCGCCTCGTGTACAGCCCTCCTGGCCGCTCGCTCCTGGTACTCGGCTATCCCGACGTATACAGCGCGGGGGACCATGTTCCGGACATTCTCAAGTTTGGCCCGATCGGGCTCGAAGGAATCGATGACCGCCTGATTGCGGATATGAAGGCAATCGGATTGCATCCGGAGGATGTGCATTTGCTTCCCCCCGGCGGTGGATGGCTTCTGGCGGAATTTGGAGGCCGCGACAAGTCCGAGTCGGATGCTTGCGCCAACGCGTGCATGAACGCGTTGAAGCAAACCAAAGACCCGCCAACCATGAAGCTCTTTGACAACCGTGAAGAGGAACAGATGATCTGGAAAGTGCGCGAATCCGGATTGGGAGCAACCGCGCATGTGCCGAACAAGAATATTACATGGGAAGGCTGGGAAGACGCCGCAGTGCCGCCGGAAAAAGTGGGCGCGTACCTGCGGGATTTTCGCGCGCTTCTGGATCGGTTCCATTACGGTTGCGACTTGTATGGGCATTTCGGCCAGGGATGCATCCATACGAGGATCGACTTTGACCTGGAAACACACGACGGTATCCAGATCTTTCATGACTTTTTAAGCCACGCAGCCGATCTTGTCGTGAGCTATGGCGGTTCTCTTTCCGGCGAGCACGGTGACGGTCAGTCCAAGGCGGAATTCCTGCCGAAAATGTTTGGTAATGAACTGGTTGAGGCGTTTGGCGAATACAAATCAATCTGGGACCCGGACTGGAAAATGAATCCGGGAAAGATTGTGGACGCCTACTTGCCCACCGAGAACCTCCGCCTCGGCACGGCCTATGACCCGCCTCAACCGGATACCTATTTCAAATTTCCAGGAGACAAGGGAAATTTCGGGCGGGTCACGTTGCGGTGTGTTGGAATCGGTAATTGCCGGCAGCAGCATTCCCAGACCATGTGCCCGAGTTACAAGGTGACCCGGGAAGAGAAGCATTCGACACGGGGCCGGGCGCGGCTGTTATTCGAAACCATGCGCGGGGAGGTCATCAAGGACTTTTGGCAGAGCGACGAAATGAGGGAATCGCTCGACCTTTGCCTGGCCTGTAAAGGGTGCAAGGGAGATTGCCCGGTGAATGTCGACATGGCGACATACAAGGCGGAGTTTCTCTCGCATTACTACGAGCATCGGCGCCGTCCGCGCCAGGCATATGCGTTTGGGTTGATAGACCGCTGGGCCAGGCTCGCAGCTTATGCCCCTTCAGTCGTCAACTGGTTCACTCAGACCCGGGGGCTGAGCGGGTTGGCAAAAAGTATCGCGGGAATGCCTGAACAGCGCGCCATTCCCCGCTTTGCAAGCGAAACATTTCTCCAATGGTTCAGAAAACGCCCGCTCCGTAACAGCGGAAAGCCTGAAGTCATCTTGTGGCCCGATACATTCAATAACCATTTTTATCCGCAGACCGCGAAAGCAGCCGTTGCGGTGCTTGAAGCCGCGGGTTTTCAGGTACGGGTGCCGGTGCAACACATCTGCTGCGGGCGCCCATTCTATGATTTTGGCATGCTCGACCGGGCGAAGGAGCAGCTCCGGCGGATATTGGCGAGTATGCGCGAGGATATTGATAATGGTGTGCCGATCGTTGGCATGGAGCCCGCGTGCGTCGCCGTGTTCCGCGATGAGCTGGTCAATCTTTTTCCTGCCGACGAGGTCGCCAAACGTCTGAACCGCCAAACTTATTTTTTCAGCGAGTTTCTTGTCAGGCGCGCTCCCGGATTCTCTTATCCCAAAC
>DASSHJ010000096.1:0-12223 GCA_035692965.1 Nitrosospira sp.
CGGGTGCGTTGGCCGACGGCGCTGCTTGCTCGGCACTGAAGCTGCGCTGACTTATCAATACACGGCTACCACGGCTGATGAGGCTTGCGCGAAATTTTACGACAGCATGGCTGTTTTCCTCGGTATCGAATACCTGCGTAAATTCTTCAAGCTCAAGACGCAATGTGTAGTCGGTGCGCGCGCCCTCAATGACACTTATGACCCCGCCGTCGCTAATGGCTGCTATGCGACTCCTGATTCGCTGGACGAGCAGGGAACCTGGCGTAGAGGCCCAGCGATTGGCAGCGTAGGAATGGACCCGGGCAAGATCATTGTAGCCCAAGCGGTATTGAATCGCTGTATTGTCAAGCCAGACGGGGGTCATGATATCGGGCACCAGCAGGCTGGCCCGCAGACGGGGATACCCGGATGCGTCGGAATTCTCCGACACTGCCGGCCCAGCCAGGCGTTGGGCGCCAAAGTCATAAGTTGCGACCGCAGTTTGAGCTTTGGGGATAGCGCATCCTGCAATCCCAAGGATAGCTAAGATCAATAGCTTTTTCATCAAGGTTTTCCGTTGGGAGGGACAAAACCTTCCTCACCCGGGCCTGGAGGAGGGGCAGCCCTACCGAATAGCAAGCTCCGAGGTTGCTCTTCCAGTTGCAGGAGGACACGATCCACGCTGCGCGAATTACGCGCAAGCCCCTCCGTTACATCACGAAACTTGTGCAGCGTGTCAGTAAGCTCGCCGGCTGCTTGAGACATGCTGTCGATCGGTCCACCCTGCTCGTTTATCCGGGCAGTGATGTCGTTGAGATTCACGACGAGCTGATCAGTGTGCGTGAGCAGGGACCTTGCATCAGCGGCCAGACCGGGCAGAGATTTCAGACCGGGCTCAAGTTGGCTCACCACTCCTTTCAGGCGCCCGGTTACGCCCGCGGTATTTTCAAGTATGTGCGAAAAATTCGTCTGGTTTTCATCTCCTAGCAGCACGTTCATCCGGTCCACCAATCCGTTGGCCTTCCCAAGCAGCTTCTGTCCCTCATTCGTTATACTGTCCAGCGCGGACGGCCGCAGGGGAATTTGAGCCAGGTTGTCATTATCCGTGCTCAGTCGTTCAGCACTGTCACTCTCATCGTTCAGTTGCACAAATGCAAGCCCGGTCAGACCTTGATAGCCAAGCTGAGCATATGCATTCCTGGTCAGCGGCAGGTTCTTGTCGACAGCAATGCGTATCAGGACGATTCTATGATTTTCGGGATCGAGCCGAATATTCTCGACTTTTCCGACGGTGACTCCCCTGTAACGCACGGTCGCCTGGGGGTTGAGTCCCGTCACGGGAGACTCCGATACGATCAGGTATTTATCCCGGGTGGCAGTATCCCCGGTAAACCACAAGGCGGCAGCGGCCACGGCGATACTTAGAATTATCACAAATAGACCTGCAGCAAGGGCGTGGGCACGGTTTTCCATATCTTCCCTTAGGTTCCTTAAGAATTCCTTTGGCCGGCGATTGTCCGTTTTCCGCGCTCGCCGCAAAAATAGTTCTGAACAAAGGGGTGTTCCGTCCTGATCACTTCCTCCAACGTTCCCAAGGCCACCATTCGCCGCTGCGCCAGGACGGCTATCCGGTCGGCAAGCGCAATCAGGGTATCAAGATCGTGCGTTGCCATAACAATGGTCAGGGTCAGTTCTCGTCGCATTGCCTGGATCAGTTTTACAAACCCCTCGCTCAGTTCGGGATCAAGCCCGGCGGTAGGTTCGTCCAGGAACAGCAGCTCGGGACTGAGCGCCATCGCACGTGCCAGTGCAATACGCTTTATCATCCCACCCGAGAGCTCGGAGGGCATTTTGGTTGCGTGCGCAGGTGCAATTTCGACCATTTTAAGTTTGAGCATGACCAAGTCACGAATCATCGCCTCGTCCAGGGTGTGCAGCTCACGCAGAGGCAAGGCGATGTTATCGTATACTGACAGTGCACTGAACAAGGCGCCTTTCTGAAACAGCACTCCGCAACGGTTGCGCATCTGCTGCTGCTTTTTCCGGTCCTGGCCTTGCAATGGTTCCCCGAAAACCTGGATCGTACCTTGCGTAGGCGCATCCAGGCCCAGCATCTCACGCATGAGCGCGGTTTTACCCTCGCCCGACCCTCCCACAAGCGCGAGGACCTCGCCACGGCGCACGCAAAGATTGATATCTTCGTGAACCACGTGCGTGCCAAAGCGGGTATGCAGTCCCTCTACCTTGACAATACATTCCGCGTTCGACATTAGATATCGGGATCGCTACCTTAGCCCAACATTGGAAAAAACTACTGCAAAAATTGCATCGATGATAATGACGACAGTGATCGCCGTGACTACCGAATTTGTCGTGCCTTCGCCCAGGCTCTCCGTATTGGATTTGATCCTTAGACCGAAATGGCAGGAAATCAATGCGATCACCATCCCACATACGACTCCCTTGCCTAGTCCAAGCCAAAGATTGGCAATAGGAACCGAATCGGGCAATTTACTTAGAAAAAAGTAATAACTCAGTCCCAGCTGAACCTCTGCGATGACCATTCCCCCCAATAACGCGACAGCGCTTGTCCATAATACGACCAGGGGCATCGCGATACCCAGCGCGAGCACCTTGGGGAGCACTAACCTCAGGCTGTGCGGAATTCCCATTACCGTCAGCGCGTCGAGCTCTTCCGTTACCCGCATTACTCCAAGCTGGGCGGTCATGGAAGACCCTGAGCGCCCTGCCACCAGAATCGCAGCGAGCATTGGCCCAAGTTCGCGGATGATGCTTATGCCGAGAATATTGATGATAAAGACATCCGCGCCATAGGTTTGCAGTTGCCGCGACGAAAGATAGCTCAGCACGACCCCGATGAGGAAGCCAACCAGCGCGGTGATCCCCAACGCCTTCGCGCCTGTCCGGTACAGGTTCGCCGAAATCTCTCGCCAGGGAATCCGGGCAGGATGGCTCAGCAGATATATTGCGTCGAGCGATAATTGGCCCGACAGCGTCAATAGCCCAACAAAGTGCTCCCAAAGCAGAAAGACGGCCGCCCCCACCTTGTTAATCGGCCATAGCCAATCGGCTCGGACGGGCGCCGTGGGAGGCCGCATTTCTTCGGCGCGGGCAAAAAACCGATCATGGTCGGGCCGGAGTATCAGGTATGTGGGCCTATGTTCCCCCCATGCGCGCCATAACAGGACTGCGCCCGCATCGTCGAGTTGGGTCAACCCCGTCAGGTCCCAGTGTAATTCCTGCGCTCCCCGAAATTTTGAAAGAGCTGCGAGCACGAGTTCCAGCCGATTTCCGAGCGCGGCGAGCGTAAGGCTCCCGGAAAGCATGAGATATGGGGAGCCATCTGCGCCGGTTATACGCCGCCAGGTGATGGACGAGGTGCCAGCTTGGTTCTCAGGCTCCATTATTGTTCCTAATACCCGATTTACGGCAATCGTGGAGGCGCTTGGCTGTGCCCGGGCTGTATGCTGGACGCGAAGCTCGTCATTTCCTGCTAGTAGAACTCATACTCTGTTTTCACGTCAAGCCTTGACCCTAATCATCGCCATTGCTTCTGCAAAGACAACTTTATACCGCGGCGCATAGAGAGAGCGCTAACGGGTGAAAAAAGTGACGGCAAACCTTACATTTGCTCTCTTTTTCCGAGCAGTTAAACGATAACCCGCTGTTTAAACGGGTATGTAAAAACTGGCACGCACTTTGCTTAAAGAAAAGCGCGACAAGTACTTGTCGGGGTTCGGGGAGCAGAAGAAAAAGAAATTGCTGCGGTAAGGCAATGACGAATTCGGAATGGAATGGATGGTCCCGCTCCGAGCCATATAACAATAAAAAAGCTGTTTATAACAATAAAAATCGCACAATCAGGGTTGGGAGAATCTTTCCGAAAGGAAATTGTTCTGACCCTGATTATTTTTTCAATGCGATTAATGCGTTTCTGATTTCCTCAACAGATTCGCCAAGTCCTTAACAGTTATAGCCGCGCCTTGCAACTGAAGTTTTTCCAAACAATTTTTCCGAACAATTGAAGGCGTCTCTCTAGTGCTGATGGTGCAAATGCTGCCCATCGGGAGCTGGCGACTGACCTTTTGCATGAGTTTTTACCCGAATTTGATAGCTCGCGTGACAGGCAGTGCACTTTTGCATTGAGTCAACCAGTTGGCGCAGGGTATGTTTGGGGTCTTTCAGGGATTCCGCATCCTCCGCGATCTTGTCGAAGGCCTTATGGACGGACATGCCGAGTTGCATCAAATCCTTGGGGAGAACTGACTTGAGGTGACCTTCCGCTTTATCCGTCATCCCCATGCCAAGCGAACGGGCTTCGGTCGCCACGGCCTGCATGTCTTCCCTCGACAGTGCATCCAGGATCTTTTGAGTTCCTGACAGCATTGCCCGCATCTCCGTGAGTACGTGGTCGCGCTGGTGTTCGGTTAGCGACAGTACCTGGCGTTTGTCGATTTCGTCCGCGGTTGCGGTAAACGCGAGCATGCTCAATACCAGCGCCATGAATTTTTCCAACTTGACCTCCAGCGTTTAATGGTTGACGTTCCCGTTTTTTCCGGTTTTATTGCCCCTTACTACGTTTCTTGCAGACACCTCATCCATGTCATCTATGCTTCACACCGTTTTGCTGAAAAAGCAACTCGGCGGGGGACGGTATCAAGCGGTTACAGCTTTTGCCCGCAAATCGTGTGTATCCGAGCCCGTTACTTCCACTTGTGCGAACTCGCCGGCTTTCAGGTTTTTTGAACGTGCGATGTGAACGATGCCGTCTATTTCAGGCGCATCCGCCGTGCTGCGCGCAATAGCGCCATTCTTTCGGACTTCGTCCACAAGCACCGTCATGCGCTTGCCGATTTTTTGACTCAAGCGGGCCTGGCTGATTTTTTCCTGCAAAGCCATGAACCGCGCACGCCGTTCTTCCTTTACCTCTTCACATACCGGATCAGGCAAGGCATTGGCAGCAGCGCCTTCCACTGGTGAATAGGCGAAGCAGCCCACGCGATCCAGTTGTGCCTCTTCCAGAAAACCCAGCAACTCCTCGAACTCTGCTTCGGTTTCACCGGGAAATCCAACAATGAACGTGCTTCGGAGCGTGATGTCCGGACATATGTCGCGCCACTTCCTGATCCGCATCAGATTGTTTTCCGTGTTTGCCGGACGTCGCATTGCTTTTAGAACGCGCGGGCTTGCATGCTGAAACGGTACGTCGAGATAAGGAAGAATCTTTCCATCAGCCATAAGTGGGATTATTTCGTCGACGTGCGGGTAGGGATACACGTAATGCAAGCGCACCCATACGCCCAATCCGCCTAGCGCGCTGGCCAATTCCGCAAGCCGGGCCTTGAGCGGCCTCCCTTTCCAGAAGCCGATGCGATAGTTGATATCCACTCCATAGGCGCTGGTATCCTGGGAAATGACCAGCAGTTCCTTTACTCCTGCATCCACCAGATTTTCAGCCTCCTGCATGATCTGATGAACCGGGCGGCTCACGAGATTGCCCCGCATGCTTGGGATGATACAGAAAGTGCAGCGATGGTTGCAGCCTTCCGAGATCTTGACATACGCGTAGTGCCGGGGTGTCAGGCGTATTCCCTGCGGGGGAACAAGACTGGTGAAAGGGTCATGCGGCTGAGGCAGGTGCTCATGAACAGCAGCCATCACCTCAGGGAGCGCCTGCGGGCCCGTTACCGCCAATACCTGAGGATGCGCCTGCCTGATTACGTCTCCACCGTCCTTCGCGCCAAGGCAACCCGTAACGATGACTTTTCCATTTTCGGCCAACGCTTCGCCAATCGCATCCAGCGATTCCTCCACCGCCCGATCGATGAATCCGCAGGTATTGACGACTACGAGATCGGCCTCCTCGTACGAAGAAGAGGTCTCATATCCTTCGGCACGTAACTGAGTGAGGATTTGCTCTGAATCGACCAGTGCCTTTGGGCAACCGAGCGATACGAAACCGATTCTGGGGGGCTGTTGTCGGGGCAGTGCCATAACGTAATCAGGAGCAAATAAAAGAGTGAGGATTATCCATGAGCTGGGGCTTTGAAATCAAAACGCCAGGAACGTTCAACGGTTTATGCGTGATGCGTAAAGAGGCTGCCGGCAAGCCAGATCGAGCTGATTCCAAGCGTGATGAGCGCGACTTGCTGGATGGTGGCATCGATTTCCGGTCGCTTGTGCAGGCCTGGAATCAAATCCGACATTGCGACATAGATCATGCTGGCTGAAGCCAGCCCCAGGAGGGAGGGGATGATGTAGTTCATATCCTGCAACATGAAATACGTGGCCAGTCCGCCAAGCAGTGTAGCGGCGCTGGAGAACATATTAAAGAGAAGCGCTTGGCGGCGGGTATAGCCTGAATTGAGAAGAATGAGGAAGTCCCCTGCTTCCTGTGGAATTTCATGGGCGATGATGGCAATCGAAGTGACAATCCCAAGCTGGATATCTGCCATGAACGCCGCCGCGATCAGTACGCCATCCACGAAACTGTGAAAGGTGTCCCCCAGCATGATCATCATGCCACTTCTTCCATTATCATGACCGTGGCTTGTTGCCGGACGGGCAGTAACAGGCGCAATCGGCCGGTCATGGGCGTCGCATTCCGCCGAATGGCAGTGCCGCCACAGCACGAGCTTCTCCAGAATGAAGAACAGAAGAATGCCGAACAGTACGGTACCGGTCATTTGTGCGGGATTTTTCGACAACTCGAGCGCTTCGGGCAGCGCATTCAGAAAGGCCGCCCCGAGCAGCGCGCCGATAGCGTAAGAAATCAGCATTTGCACCCACGAGGCACGCGTATTGAGCGTGAGCACGGCCGCTA
Organism: Nitrosospira sp.; assembly: GCA_035692965.1. Taxonomy (GTDB): domain Bacteria; phylum Pseudomonadota; class Gammaproteobacteria; order Burkholderiales; family Nitrosomonadaceae; genus Nitrosospira. The sequence goes on from DASSHJ010000096.1 coordinate 6,824, forward strand.
CCAATACGCTCAGTAAAGCGCCAAACAGGGTCGTGGCAATGATCCAGGAGAGAACGGACATCGGGGCAGGGGAAAATCCGCGATTATACGCGGTTGCGAGAACTTGCTTTAGTTCATTGAAGCCAGCTTGTGTAGGGAAGCGAGTTCTTTGCGTGGCATCGGCGATGTCGCAGCGCGATCCTGCTCAATGCTGTCCCTTTTAGGCAGTGAGCCAAACGAGTCCCGCCATTCGTCCAGTTGTTCCGTCGCGGCGGTAGGAAAAAAATCTTTCGGGATCGCTGAATGTGCATTTCCCTCCGCCATGTATTTCATGAACACCCGCTGTTGTCAGCCGTTGACGTGCCAGCAGAAAAAGGTCTGCAAACCATTTGCCTGGTTTGTGCCGATGCTGAACAAATGCGTGGGCGGCGTTCATGTCATGCTCGATGAATGCCTGGCGTACCTCTTCCCCCACTTCAAAATGCCTGGGCCCGATTGCGGGACCGAGCCAGGCCATGAGATATTCGCTTTCCACGCCCACGTTCGATAATGTCTGTTCGACCACGCCGTTTACGAGGCCTTTCCAGCCTGCATGAATGGCAGCCGTTACGGTTCCCGCACGGTCGCACACGAGTATCGGCAGGCAGTCTGCGACAAGTACGACGCAGACGTTGCCCTGGTGGCGGCTGAAGGCCGCATCGGCCCCTGAAGATGTGCAGTGGGGATCATCCACATCAACAGGATGGACGCCATGCACCTGTCTCAGCCACCTTGGCTCTTCCGGAAGAACCTGGCGCAGTATGCCGCGGTTTTTCGCAACGGCCAACGGATCGTCGCCGACATGGTCACCGAGATTGAAGCTGGCATAAGGTCCCGTGCTGGCTCCTCCTTTGCGGGTTGTGAACAGTGCTTTGACGTTTGGAGGCGCGGGCCAGTCAGGCACTATCCAGCTGCCGGCTTCTAACGAAGGGATTGTCATAGTGTATTCCCACTACCGGGTTGGCGCAGCATCAGCAGCAAGCTGCTCATATCCTCAGGCAGAGGCGCATCCCATGTCATTTTGCTGCCGGTGCGAGGATGGGCCAGTTCAAGTTGCTTCGCATGCAAAGCCTGGCGAGGGAAGTCCGAAATGAGCTGCCCCGCTTGGGGTGCAAGCTGCCTGGGCTTGCCTCCATAAACAGGATCGCCCACGAGCGGATGTCCAAGCGAGTGCATATGGACTCGTATCTGGTGAGTGCGACCGGTTTCAAGGCTGCACCTGAGCAAGGTACAGCCTTCGAGCTTTTCGATGGCCTGAAAATGGGTGCGGGCTTCCTTGCCTCCCACGACGACAGCCATTTTTGTACGATGGACAGGATGCCTGCCTATTGGCGCATCGACCCATCCCTGATCGGTTACATCCCCCAGCACAAGCGCAATGTAGATACGTTTCACGGTGCGCTCCTGCAGTTGCCGAACCAGGCTGGTTTGCGCTTCCAGGGTTTTTGCGACCACCAGCAACCCGCTGGTATCCTTGTCGAGCCGGTGAACGATGCCCGCTCTTGGTATTCCCCCTAATTGGGGTACGTGATGCAGCAAGGCGTTCAACATGGTCCCCTGCCAGTTCCCGCTGCCGGGATGTACCACCAACCCGGCCGGCTTATTGACAACGACGAGCGACTCATCCTCATGAAGAATGTCAAGAGAGATTGCCTCAGGCGCGTAAGCGCTTTCCGCCGGGAAAGGAACGGGGTTGATGTGAACCTTCTCTCCTCCCCACACTCTATGTTTCGCGGTTGCTTCCCAATTTTCGACCGTTACCTGCTTGCTGAGGATCCACGCTTGCAATCTGCTCCGGGACTGATCGGGGAGCAATCTGGCCAGCGCCTGATCCAGCCGTAGACCCGCGTAATCAGGGGGGATGGTCAGCTCGAAGGGGCGTTGAACCGTTTCAGGCATCGAAAGGTTTGGCGCTATAATGAAACTCTCCCATTACTCTTCTTCAGAAATTCATATGGCACATGGTGCAGGATTAGCAATTCTTCTTATTGTGCCGATCATGTTATCGGGTTGCGGGCTGTTGCCCAAGAAACCGGAAGATACGAAAAACTGGTCCGCGAGCAAGTATTATTCAGAGGCAAAGAACGAACTGAACGAAGGAAATTACTCGGCGGCCGTTAAACTATTCGAACAGCTCGAGGCCCGCTATCCTTACGGACGCTACGCGCAACAGGCGCAGCTTGAAATTGCGTACGCCTATTACAAGGACAGCGAACAGGCCCAGGCGATTGCCGCTGCTGATCGCTTCATCAAGCTTCATCCGAATCATATCAACGTCGATTATGCCTATTATCTCAAAGGCCTCGCCAATTTTAATGACGATATCGGTTTGATGGGCATTGTCTCGGAAAAAATCCTGAACCAGGATATGAGTGAGCGGGATCCTAAGGCTTCACGCGAATCATTTGAAAATTTTCGCGAACTGGTGGCCCGTTTTCCCAAGAGTAAATATGCCCCGGATGCGATCCAGCGAATGAAGCACCTGGTAAACGTAGTGGCGTTGAACGAAGTCCAGGTGGCCCGCTACTACATGAAGCGGGGAGGTTATATTGCGGCAGCCAACCGCGCTCAATACGCGCTCAAGGAATATCCCCAGACTCCAGCGATAGAAGAAGCGCTGTTTATCATGGTGCAAGCGTATGACAAGCTGGGTATGACAGATCTGCGCGATGACGCGGCTCGCGTGATGAAAAAGAACTTTCCCGACAGCCGGTTCTTCTCCGGCGGAGTTGCAAAGGGCAGCGAGTCCTGGTGGAAATTCTGGTAAGCGACATGAGAATTCGCCAAAGATCGCGTCTCAACCTCTCAGCCTCTCAATGAGCAGCGACTTGCGGTCGCTACGCTCAGCATGAAGGATTCGGCGCGAATTCTTGCAGTGACTCACGACGTTCGACTTCTTCCCGCAAACGAACTGCCATGACATCGCACTCGGCGTGATGCAGCACACCGTTCGCCGTAGACCCGAGGAGCAGACCCAGACCGTGCCGGCCATGGGACCCAACCATGATGAGATCGACACCTTCCTGGCGGGCAACCCGAACGATTTCTTCGCCTGGAACGCCCCATACCATCCAGCGGCGTTCCGGGTCGATCGCAAGCGAGTCCGCGAGCCGTTGAAATCTTGTCTTGACTGCTTCAAGCATTTCATACGAAGAATTCTGATCGAGAGGAATAACGGTGCCGTAAGCGGTATCAGGCATCGGGATGTTATCGAGAACATGAACAACGCTCAATTTCGCCTGGAAAACCTGGGCAAGAGCCTTGGCTTTTCCCACAACATAAGTATCCTGCTCCGACAGGTCCACAGCCACCAGGACATGCCTGTAGTCAACTTTCATTGATTATCCATTCGATATGCGATCGGATCCGCAAACCCGTCTCGGCATTCTTTAAACCGCGTTATCGACGTGAGTTGCCTTCATACGCGACCGCCTGCCCCGATTTAAGCATTGTTCTCAGGACCTTCCAGACGTTTTCAACAATTATTTCTTGCGCCTGCGCAGTCGGGTGTATGCCGTCCGCCTGAAAAAAATGGCGCTTGTCACCAAATCCGGCCATGAGGAACGGGACGAGCTTGAGCTCGTAGCGTTTTGCGAGTTGATGATACATGTCCTGAAACTTTTGCGTGTATAACATGCCATAGTTGGGCGGGAGCTGCATGCCGGTTAAAAGAACAGTCGCCTTGTTTCGCTGGCAAGCTTCTATGATTGCTTGGAGATTGTCCCGTATGGAGTCGATGGATGCACCGCGAAGCCCGTCATTACCCCCAAGCTCTACAATGACAATATCTGGGCGATGAGTCTTCAGCGCTTGTTCAATGCGGTTTCGCCCGCCGGTCGTCGTTTCACCGCTAATGCTGTTGTTGATCACAGCAACCTGTGATACCGTTTGCACCCGCTTTTTCAGAAGGTTAACCCACCCAGCCTCCTGCGGAAGTCCATAGCCAGCGGACAGACTATCCCCGTACACCATAATGGTTGTGGTGCCGGTCTTTGAAGCCGGCGCCGTTGCAGCGCCCGAGTCGGTGGCAGCAGCAGTTGTTAAAATAAATAGTCCGAGCAGGAAATTTTTCATGTCAAATAACCTTGTTGTACGGCCTATCGTGCAGGCAACCGGCCTGACAAAGGAAGTCAGCACCGGTGACGAAAAGCTTACAATCTTGGAGAACATCAATCTGGAAGTCAACGGCGGCGATTCAGTCGCCATCATTGGCGCGTCGGGCTCGGGCAAGTCGACCTTGCTCGGCCTGCTCGCGGGGTTAGATACTCCTTCGAGCGGTAAGGTTCACCTGGATGGTCAAGATATCTTTTCCCTGGATGAGGATGCCCGCGCTGCGGTACGCGGGAGAATGCTGGGTTTTGTGTTCCAGTCATTCCAATTGCTGCCTGCCCTGACCGCGATTGAAAACGTAATGCTGCCCCTAGAGCTGGCTGGGGCCGTTGACATCCATACCCCTGCACTGGAATTGCTGGAACGGGTAGGGCTTGGAATGCGTCTCAAGCATTATCCCAGGCAGTTGTCGGGGGGTGAGCAGCAGCGCGTCGCCATTGCGCGGGCTTTTGTAACTCAGCCACAGTTGCTGCTTGCCGACGAGCCGACCGGTAACCTGGACTCCGCCACGGGAGCGCAAATCATCGAACTGATGTTCGAGCTAAACCGTGAACGAGGCACAACCCTGATTCTCGTCACGCATGACGAAGCGATTTCCAGCCGGTGCCATTGGCGGATAAGGTTGTCCGGGGGGAAAATTGTAAATTGACGCGCCATTGCTGCAGCCGATCCACTCGGTCTGCTCCGGTTGTCACAGCCGCAAGAATGAAATTCTACGCAGGTTGAATGGAAGCCATTTCTCAAAGGAAACCGGATGAGCGCCGAAAGCCGCGTCTGAAAGCGGTATGGTTCGCGATTCTGGTTGCAAGCGTGATTGCGAGCACCTGGGTATGGCGCAACCAAAGTAATGCTACCGCTGTAAAGAGCAAGCCCGTCGAGGCTATTCCCGTGTTGAGCGCGGCGGTAAAGCAGGCCGATGTCCCGGTTACGTTAACAGCCAACGGAACCGTGTCCCCACAGCAGACCGTTGCAGTACGGCCACAGCTCAGTGCCGTTATCCGCTCTGTGCACATCAAGGAAGGGCAGTTTGTGAAAAAGGGCGAAAGGCTGTTTACGCTGGATGCGCGTACGGAAGATGCGAACCTGCGCAGGACCGAGGGGCAACTCGCGAAGGCGCGCGCGGATCTGCGCAACGCACAGCGCAATCTCGAACGCCAGCGCGAGCTTTTTCGTCAGAATTTTATTTCGCAGGCTGCGCTTGATCTCGCCGAGAATCTGGTTGAGGCGATGGGCGGACAACTGGCGGTCGATGAGGCTACCGTGCAGGCCAAT
>DASSHJ010000097.1:0-4501 GCA_035692965.1 Nitrosospira sp.
GTTATGCCTGATTCCCCCACCTTTCCTGATGGTGGGGGAATCAGGCGCGGAAGCGCTTGATGCGACAGGAGGCACTATACCACTGCAGGCAGAACTCCGGATTGGAGCGAGTTCATCCGTCTTCTACGGTTCGCGATGAAGCCGATCATGCCAAGACCCACCAGCATCATGGCATAGGTTTCCGGCTCCGGAATCGAGGTGACAGTAAATCCGGGCAGATCTGTTTGTACGATACGCCCGTTGAGCGCTTGGACTTCGCGAGCGTCACCATTCGGGAACAATGAACTGAATGCGTTGATCTGTTCCTTTGACATGTCCATTGGTGTCGACAGATCGACCCATTTCACGCCTTCGCCGAAGTCTGGCGTGGTAAGCGAGCCATTATAGCGGAAGGAATTCAGATGATCAGGAAGCAGCGCGTTCAAGTTGAAATGGCTAACGGGGAGTGTGGTCGACGTGTCCTGCGGGATATGGGAGAAAATGGGATCCAGCGTCTGGTTGAAGGAGCCCTCTTGTACCCAGCGGCCTACCACGAGCAAGTGCTTGTTCGCGTCCTGAAACACGAGATGCATCTCCATTGGGTATTTGTAGCCATTCTCCAGATGCTCAGCAGGCGCATGGAAATGGAATTGGGATAACGTGTAAGTATCGCCGTTCACACTGAGCGTGCTCGCGCTCGGATCATCAAGATTTGCCCTGACCGCCGTTTTGTCCACCGCAGGCGAGCCATTATTGATGACCTTGAGTCCGGCATCGGAACTCAGGTTGAAATTCAGCTTGGGAAGGTTTGGGTTATAGACTGTATTGTTGCTTGTGATGTCGATCGGGCTTTGCTCCAGCCCTACAGCTTGGGCAGCAGGCGCGCCGATCACAAAAAGGGCGGAAACGAGCGGTACTAACGGCAGTAATCGGAAGGAAGATTTATTCATACTATGGACCCCTTATAAAATTGGCTTTTGATATGGGAGGGTTGCATAACGATTTTATGCAATGTGAACGTACCATGAACGATGTCAATAAAGCGTGGCTTAAATGTTAAAAAAACGTCAAGTTCATCCCTTAAAAAAACGTCGAGCTCATTCGCAGGGGCTTATCAGGGTTATGGCTTTAAATACTCTTGGGCATGCCGCAAATTTTGAAAGACTCCAGTCAGATTCTTGATTCCGGGTTATGCCACCAGCCATCGGGGGCAATAAGCATATCTGCAGCCTTGGGGCCCCAGCTTCCACGTTCGTAGGGGATAACGGGATGATGGTTTTTAAGGACGGGTTCGACGACGATCCAAGCGGCCTCTACGGCGTCTTCGCGCGCAAACAGCGCGCCTTCGCCATTCATGGCATCCCTCAACAGCCGCTCGTAGGGGGATTCCCTCCCGAAGTGTTCTTCGACCAGGCAGAGTTCGCGCTGGTCTCCGACAAATTCCTTTCCGGTACGCTTGACACGTGCCGCAAGTGCAATGGCTGATATGGGCGAAAGCCTGAACCGAAGGTAATTCGCATACTCCGCTTGCGACGCTGAATCAGCAAAAAGCTTTTGGGGCGGCGGCTTTAGCTGGACCAGAACCTCCGCAGCGGTCTCCGCGAGAAATTTCCCCGAACGCAAATACCATGGCACACCCTCCCAACGCCATGAATCGATAAACAGCCGCAAGGCGCAGAACGTCTCCACATCCGAATTCTTGGCGACACCAGGTTCGCTACGATAACCTTGATACTGCCCGCGCACCAGGTCATCCGGTTTCAAGGGGCGCATCGCCTGGAAAACGCTTGCCTTCTCGCCCTGGACCGCCCCAAAACCTTCGAAGGGAGGTGGTTCCATGGCAAGCAGCGCCACGATCTGGAAGAGGTGGTTCTGGATCACGTCGCGTAGGCAACCGGCAGACTCATAAAACGCGCCCCGCTCCTCCACCCCGAAGTTTTCTGCAAGCGTCAATTGAACGCTGGCAACGTAGTTGCGATTCCAGATCGGCTCCAGGAACGAGTTGGCAAAGCGAAAATAAAGGATATTCATGATCGCTTCCTTGCCGAGGAAGTGATCAATCCGGAAAATCGCATCTTCGGGAAAGACGGACAGTGCAATGCGGTTCAGTTCGCGAGCGGAAGCAAGATCTCTTCCGAAGGGCTTTTCAACGATAACCCTCGCACCATGAGCGAGTCCGGCGGCTCCGAGATTTTTGATAACCGTCTCGAAAAGGGATGGGGGAATCGCAAGGTAATGAACGGGCCGCTTGACGTTGCCCAATGCCTGCTTGAGCTTCTTGAACGTACCGGGATCGTTATAGTCGCCGTCGATATACTTGAGCAGGGAAAGGAGGCGACTCAGCGCGGCGGGGTCATCAATTTTTTCCGCATTTGCATGTTTAACCGCATCCGTGGCTCTTTCCCGGAGCTGATCGATATTCCAGGGCGTGGAGGCCACGCCGACGACGGGCACGTTGAGCAAGCCCTTCTTTATCATCGCATATAGGGCAGGGAATATCTTTTTATACGCCAGGTCGCCCGTCACGCCGAACAGCACCAGCGCGTCCGATCGCGCCCGTTTTTGTTCGGAATCATCAGTCTCCGCCATCTCAGGCTCCTCCTTTTTTCTCGTCATGCCCACCGAAGCGCTTGCGCATTGCTGAAAGCACCTGAGCGGCGAAAACCGCGTTGCCTCGTGATTCAAAACGGCTGAACAGCGCGGCGGCGATAACGGGTACGGGAACGCCCTCATCGATCGCGGCCAGCGTTGTCCAGCGGCCCTCCCCGGAGTCGGATACATGGCCCGAAAATGCACTGAGTTTGGCGTCTTCGGCCAGCGCCTCCGCTGTCAGGTCCAGCAGCCATGAAGCGACAATGCTCCCCCGGCGCCAGACCTCGGCGATCTGGGGAATATCAAACGCGTATTGATAGTATTCGGGGTCACGCAGGGGAGCCGTTTCCGCATCCGTATCCCGCTTCCGGTCACCGGCGTTGGCGTTATGCAGAATATTCAATCCTTCTGCATAAGCCGCCATGAGACCGTACTCGATGCCGTTGTGAACCATTTTCACAAAATGGCCAGCGCCGTGCGGCCCGCAGTGAAGATAGCCCTGCTCGGCAGTGCCGTCGCTCCGGGTAAGGGTGGATGTCCGGGGCGCTGAGTCGATACCGGGGGCGAGCGCAGCAAAGATCGGGTCGAGATGCTGCACAATTTCTTTTTCTCCTCCAATCATCAGGCAATACCCGCGCTCACGGCCAGCCACGCCTCCGCTTGTTCCAACATCCACATAATGTACGCCCTTTGCGTTCAAATCCGCCGCGCGCCTGATATCGTCCCGGTAATAAGAATTGCCCCCATCCACGATAATGTCGCCTGGACTGACGAGTGGAAGGAGCTCCGAAATCAGCTTGTCAACCACGGCCGCGGGCACCATCAACCATATCGCGCGCGGTTTGGACAGGCGGGAGATGAAATCCTTCAGGGAGGTTGCGCCTTCGGCACCCGCTGATTGCAACTCCTGAACAGCCTCGGGGCGTGTGTCAAACACCACGCACTCGTTCCCCGCCTTCATCAGGCGAGCTGTCATGTTAACGCCCATGCGGCCCAGGCCGATCATTCCGATTTGCATCTCGATCCTCCTTCTTCAGTTAAGAGTCGAATTTCATTCGTATAAGTGGAGACGCGCCAGCTTTAGCAGCGACAAGCTCGATTTTCATAGGGGGATGACAGATAAGGCCTTTTACCTGCATCCCTTGGATTCTCAGTGTCGTTCAGGAGGCATGGTGAGGACCTGCCGGAGCCACCTCGATGAATATTCTCTTGACGCGCGGGTGTTGCTGCTGGATTGCCACTTCGAGCCGGGAAACAGCCTTTGCCAATTCACTTACCGATAACGAAGGAACGAACTGAGCCTCGATATTCAATAGAACGTCCTCCGGACCAAACACCATACTCAGAACCTGGTTCACGGCCACCACTGCCGGTTCATTGCGCGCCAGCGAGATCACGCTTTCCACGACTTCCGGCGTGGCTGCTTCGCCTACCAGAAGCCCCTTGCTCTCCCTGATCAGTATGACGGAAACAACGCATAGCGTGACACCAATCAGGACCGATGCTCCTCCATCGTAATAGGGATTGCTGAAACGATGCGCAAGATAGATGCCGAAAAACGCTACGGCGAGCCCGATCAGTGCGGCTGTATCTTCGAGCAGTACGGTCAGTACTGCTGGGTCATAGCTGCGGCGCAAGGTCTGCCATAGCGTGTACTTCCCTTTCTCCTTCAAAAGCGCACGCATTGCGAAGGTCCATGAGATTCCTTCCAACAGCATCGACACCACGAGTACTACATAGGCCCAGAACGGGTCTTCGAGCGGGCGGGGATTTATGACATGATCCACTCCCTCGTAAATGGCCATTCCTCCACCAATCCCAAAGAGCATTATGGCGACGATGAGACTCCAGAAATAGAGTTCCTTCCCATAACCGAAGGGATGCTGGCGATCAGCGGGCCGCCGGCTGCGGTTGACTCCGAGGAGCAGCA
>DASSHJ010000098.1:0-4575 GCA_035692965.1 Nitrosospira sp.
TCCAGGAATCCAGCGAAGTACCGTTCTTGTGATTTGCAATAACCCTGGGTTCGGAAAAGCTCTCTACAAATCCAATAGCGTTCAAGTTCTCGAGGCTGTAGAAGTGTTTTTGACGGAGAGCTCGACTATTTACGGTGATTCTCTCAACCGACATGCTGCCCGTCAACGTGAAGCACTAAGGAGAAATGGAAAATGGAAAACAGCGAAAGCCAAACCAGCGCTCGACTGCTCTGTTCTGAAAATCTGGTGCAGGACTTGCTAAAGCAAGCAGAAATTGATCGCAGCTCTCTCAGCGCAGAGAAAAGGCAGGTTCTAATTGCTGAATTGCGTAAGCGGGATCGCACGTTCCTTGCCTTCGAAAAGGCCCACGCTCAGGCTGAGGCTTAGATGGCCGCGCATGACAACCCGGCCTTCTACAAAATGCGAGGTTAGCTCGGAGAAGACTTTTCTGAGCAGGCTGAGACGATGCTCCGCCTGTCGGCCGACGGCAATAATCGCCAGCCTCTGTTGTTCGACCAGGTCGCGGTTGCCCTGGATTTCTTCTCTCCCGAGTCTGGACAATTGGCGCCTGCAGTTACGTTAATGTCAACTGCAAGTCCTGCGGCACCTCTTTCACCATCCGAGCCCTATTTTCGTAAGGAATATCAACAATTACTCACCCCGGCTTTCCAGAAGTCAACAATTCAACTATCTTATACAAGAGAGCTATTTTCTCTTTCGCGCTGAGCTTTATAACAGAAGAATAGAAGTGACGAGGGACGAGAGCACCTGACTCCCAGGAGTTCAAGTTGAAGCGATGCGGCTAGTCAAGCGAGGAAGCGCACCGTCAGGGCATATTAATCTTTCTTTGCCGTTTCTTTTGTTACAAAAGGACAGTGGGAAATCGATCTATTTGCCCCTTCTTAGGAGACAGTCGCAATGAATCTTCTCGTTCCCGCATATTTTTACCCTTCAAATAACTCGACATACTGGGACGATCTGGCGGCGGCAGCTAAAGCAGTTGGAACAACGGTAATCCTTAACCCCAGTACCGGGCCTGGGACAAGCATCGACGAAAATTATGTGTCAGTTGTCAACAAGGTTCGCGAGGCCGGTGGCAAGGTGATCGGTTACGTGCATACCACTTATGGAAAACGTTCTCGGGCAGAAGTCACCGAGGAAATTGACAGATACATCAGTTACTATCATGTTGACGGTTTTTTCGTCGATCAGATGACTACGGATACGCTTGATGAAAATATCGCTTATTACCAATCCATTCGCGACTACATCAAAGGGCTGGGTCCGCTTTATTCCGTAACAGGGAACCCCGGTACAATGCCCGACGAAGTTTATTTAAGCCACCGGCTCGTCGATAGGGTTGTCGTGTTTGAAGGCACTGAAAGCAGTTACGCAAGTTTTCTTCCCTCGGAGTGGCAATCCAGGTACCCAAAAGACAAATTTGCCCACCTTGTGTATAACGCCAACGCACAGCAAATGGAAAGGGCATTTAGCTTATCTTCCGACAACCATGTCGGTAACCTGTATGTAACTGGCGAAAGGACCGTTAATCCTTATGACGCGCTTCCTGATTACTGGGACCTTGAAGTCCAGACTGCATCTGCAACCCATTAGTGGGGTTGGATAAAAATAACCACCAACTCGAGCAGCTCAAAACTTCTCCAAAGTTTCGGAAAAAATCTCAGGGCGACCCACCCGGCTGCACTCGCGTCGAGCAGGAAAACGCGATAGAGCCGCTTGGGCCGGCCTAAACATTCATCGTTTCTCTCATAGAGCATCATGCCCCTCACGAGCGCAGGCATTCTCCCCTACCGCATACGAGCCGGACATCTTGAGGTCCTCCTTGTCCACCCCGGGGGGCCTTTCTGGGCAAGGAAAGATCTAGGTTCCTGGTCCATTGCGAAGGGTGAGTACGAGGATGGTGAAGATCCATTACAAGCTGCGCAGAGGGAATTTTTTGAGGAAACCGGAAACAGTCCGCTCGGCCCTTTCCTTCCACTTGCACAACGCAAGCAGCCGAGTGGAAAGCTTATCGACATCTGGGCGGTCGAAAGCGACTGGAATGCCACAGATTTGGTCTCAAACACGTTCAGCATGGAATGGCCGAGGGGGTCAGGAAAAATCTGCAAATTTCCGGAGGTTGATCGCGCGGAATGGTTTGATGTTGCAGAAGCTGCTCGCCGCATTCTTCCCGGGCAGCGCGGGTTTCTTGATGAGTTGGCCCAAAAACTGGCGCGAAGCCTTCCCGGATGAACCATGGTATGGCCTTTGGAAAGTTCGCATCCCTTTCGAAGCCGCTTGGATTTCCACAGTCAACCTGGACTCTTCGGAAGCCGTTGATCACGTTTATGGGTGGTCCGTTGGGGCTTGTTCCAAACTCGAACTATTGGCGAGCGGTGCGAGACCAAGGCTAGGACCGGTCTTGCTTGCCCAAAAGACCTTGGTCTCAGGCCAGCCGGCAAGCTCTTCTTCGTATACGTAAGGCATTGGCTTGCTGTCGGGAGAGTTAAAGACGGCATAGGATTGCCGCTCGATATAACCTTCGATCGTTCGTACATAAGGAACAAACTTGATCATTTGACCACCTTTAGTATAGTGAAATACGCGGACAATGGTACTTACTGTTTGTTACAGAATATGGACCACATGGACGAGCTTACATGGACGAGCGGGAGCGGCGAAGTATTTCCCGCGATCAAAAATGCTGCCAGGTTGTCATACACTGCAATATTTCGCTAAACCAGAAACTCTTCTAAGCGATGGTATTCAAAAGCTTGTGAGGCTATAATCAGCGAATTTTCATTGTTGCCCCCGTTCTATCGTGTCTTCAACGCAACTATTTGCCTTCGGCATTAATCACCAAACCGCGCCGCTTGCCGTGCGCGAGCAGGTCGCATTTCCCGAAGATGGGATGCAGCATGCTTTGCAGGACTTGGTTGCGGGTCGCCCGGTAAGGGAAGCGGCGATAGTTTCAACATGCAACCGGACCGAAGTTTATTGCAGTACTGACAAACCCGATGAGGCGATGCGGTGGCTCGCAGACTTTCATCATTTGCAGGCGCGTGAGCTCGAACCGTATCTCTACAAGCTGCCGCGCGAAAAGGCGGTCAAGCACGCCTTCCGCGTTGCCAGCGGCTTGGATTCCATGGTGCTGGGAGAGCCGCAGATACTCGGTCAGTTGAAAAACGCCGTGAAATCAGCCGAGGATGCGGGCACGCTTGGCATGCTCCTGCACAAGTTGTTCCAGCGCACCTTTTTCGTCGCCAAGGAAGTTCGCAGTTCCACTGAAATCGGCACGAACTCCGTCTCGATGGCAGCGGCTTCCACCCGTCTGGCGGAGAGGATATTCGGCGACATCAATGAGCAAAATGTATTGTTCATTGGCGCCGGGGAAATGATCGAGTTATGCGCTAGTCATTTTTCGGCGCGCAACCCTAAGCGAATGACGGTTGCCAATCGCACTGTTGACCGCGCCCAAGTACTTGCCAATCGTTTCAACGCCCATGTTATAACGTTGAACGAGCTTCCCGAGCAATTGGCTTTACACGATATCGTAGTAACCTCCACTGCCAGCACGCTTCCCATACTCGGCAAGGGGATGCTGGAACGCGCGATCAAGATTCGCAAGCATCGACCAATCTTTTTGGTGGATCTGGCCGTGCCGCGTGACGTGGAGCCTGAAGTGGCGGAGCTCGATGACGTGTTCCTTTATTCCGTCGATGACCTATCTGAAATCGTCAAGGAAGGACTCGATTCGCGCCAAGGGGCGGTAGCGCAGGCTGAGGCAATTATCGATTCGAATGTGATCAACTTCATGCACTGGCTCGAGTCGCGCCAAGTGGTTCCTACCATTCGAGCGCTGCGTGATCAGGCCGAGCAGTATAGGCGTCATGAACTGGAGCGCGCCAAAAAGCTCCTGGCCAAGGGCGAGGATCCTCAAAAGATACTTGAATCCCTGAGCAATGGGCTGACCAACAAGTTCTTGCATATTCCCTCTTACGCACTCAATCACGCTGCTGCGGATGAGCGCAACGACATGGTTGATTTCATCAACCGCCTGTATCACCTGCATCGCCCAGAATGAACAAAAGCATGGCTGCCAAGCTCACGCAGCTCAGCGTGCGCCTGGAGGAATTGAACCGTCTGCTGAGCAGTGAAACTGTTACCCGCAATATCGACAAATATCGCAAGCTTACGCGTGAACGCGCAGAGATTGCGCCTGTGGTCGAGCTTTATGACTCATATCTGCAAAGCGAGCGGGATATTCAGACTGCACAGGAAATGTCGGCTGAGGTTTCCGCTGATCCGGAGATTCGCGACTTCGCCGATGCTGAAATGCGCAGCGCTCGAGAAAGGATGGCGCAAATCGGAGTTGAATTGCAAAAGCAATTGCTCCCCAAGGACCCAAATGACGAGCGCAACATCTTTCTCGAAATACGCGCAGGAACAGGCGGCGACGAGTCCGCGCTGTTTGCGGCGGACCTGTTCCGGATGTACGCGCGCTTTGCAGAACGCCAGCGCTGGCAAGTCGAAGTCATTTCACAGAGTCCTTCCGAGGCGGGTGGATATAAGGAA
>DASSHJ010000099.1:0-3405 GCA_035692965.1 Nitrosospira sp.
AAAACGCGGATTTCGCTCCGGCCAAAATAGCCAGTAACTACGCACGGGCCAAATACATTGGCTGGTTCACCTTCTTCCCCGGTTTTGCGGTCAGCCCGACCCCAACTGATATGACCCAACTCAACAAGCTCTTCGATGGCAAAGCGCATCATCAGCACTCAACGCCCGGGCCTACAAATCGCCTATCCACGGCTGGATGGTGTTCTGCTGGGGAGAGAACGCAAGCCTCCGCGCCTGGAAGATGAACGCGAACCTTACCCTGACTTTCCTGGCATCGAGTGACGAAAAGGCGTCGCCAAATACAGGCGGCGTGGGCGGTATGCCCGGCGGAATGATCAGCCTGTCGGCGAACGCCTCTAGCCCCGGCTCGGCCGTATTATGGGCATCAGTACCGTATGGCAATGCCAACTCCGAAATTACCTATGGCCGCCTGCTCGCCTATGATCCGGAGAACTTCGTTGACAGAGCCGATGGTTCCCTGCGCATCCAGACGCTATGGGACAGCCAGGACTGGCGCTGAGCTATGTGTTTAACAAGTTCCTGCCGCCAACTCCTGCCAATGGCAGGATCTATCTTGCCAACTATGCGGGGGGCGTGGACGTTTATGGTCATTGAAAGCTGGCCTATGAGACAAGAGAGGGCACGGTCTGGAGGTCAATTCCATGATTCGCTCTCTATCCTTGCGATTGACTTCATCCCGCTCGTCCTGATCTGGACGTTCAGTACGAATAATCTGTAATTGACCGGGAGTTGGGGAAGCAGACCGAGGACATGTGTTCGGCATCATCAAATCCGTCCTGGGCTTTCGCCAGTTTCTGCTGCGCGGGTTGAACAAGGTCAGTGGCAAATGGGGCCTGGTATGCCTGGCCTGGAATTTGAAACGCTGGCTACGTTGCGCCCTTAAGGTGCAATGCGCTTTGCTTATTGCACCCCATGTCTCTACGTCCCAGCTATGCCGTGATGCGAGGTGTTGAATCCGCGAGGGCTTCCTGAAGCTTTTTCTCCTGTTCAGGGGAAAGGGATGTTCGCAGGAGCTTGCCTTTAACGCCGGAGAGCTCCGCCAAAACTCTTTCCGGTTGAGCCTTGCGCACGAGAATGAAAAGCGCCGACGAGTTGACGGGGATGGTTTCGCCCAACGACTTGATGAAATCATCATTGATGCCGTAGTCGGCGAGAGAGCCGGACAGCGCCTCTGCCCCGAGGCCGAGTGCGCCCCCCAATACAAAGCCGGCAAACGGATGCAGGAACAGCAGTCCGATCAGGGCCCCCCATAAGCTGCCGGAAGCGAGAACGAAACTGGTCGTCGCTCCCTCCACAGTAGGATAAATGCTCTGCTTGAGGTGGACCCTGCCGGCCTCGTCACGGATGACGACAACGGCGTCCTCAAGATCTATCAGGTGTTCCTTTTTTAATTTGGCGAGTCTAAGCAAAACACGATCGGCTTCTTCGGCATCTTTAAAACCCACTACCACCAGTTCAGACATATTTTTCTCCTGTCACGAATCAATAGATAGAGTAGAGAACAGACGCTCGCCGGCTCTCCCTCATCAAGCCGCGCATGCGGTTTTCCTGCACGCGGCTTTCGATGTTCCCCACGCCAAGACTTGCGCTGTTTTCCAGTCCGCTGTTGTGGGAACTTTGTATAGCCCATAGAACGTGTAAAGCTTTTGGCTGGGAAATTGGCCTAAGCCAAATTGGCCTAAGCCGGTTCCACGATCCTTGACCTTGTGTCGCTTCATCACTTGCGTTCGCAAGCGTTCTTCGGCGTGCGCCTTTACCTTGCCAAATATTCTGCCGGAATTGCGATAATGGAAGTAGTTCACCCAGCCACGAAGGGCAGCGTTCATGCTCTCAGGAATATCTTCCAGCGGTATCAGTGTGCGTTCTCCCAGGGTCATTGAGTTATGCGGTCTTTGATTTTCACAAGAGATTTCGGTACTGGACATATATTCGCATAGCGTTTGCCCGGTTTCCAACTCTTGATCACCCTGATTGCAAAAACCCAAGAAATTGAAGCTTTCTTTCCGGGCATCAACAACGTGGGGACTTGGTCTCGTTTTGCGTGAGATCAAGTCCTTCCAATACATGCCCTACCGTTGCCAAGGGCACATCCACTTTACCCTGCATAACACCACAAAATCGTCAATGTAGCGGACGAAGATGCGGGTGGCAGTTCGCCAGCAGCGGTGAAATCACGCTGCCTTGCGGAATGTGCCACGGCTGTTGGCCTTGCCACCGCCGGTTGTTGCCGTCGAATCGGCATCAGCCCTTAATCCCTATATTGCGCGTTATCGCGAAAAGGCAACCCTACTCTCAAAACGCTGCTGGCGATTCAAGACAGTCAGCTACGATTATCCGTTGAATCTGAATCCGGGCATCACGCACACGTTTAAAATGAAAGCATGATGATACGCCATTATCATCAGGACATGCTTGGTTTGGACTTCCGGTTGCCGCCGAACATCACAGTAACAGGCCAACACTTGCCAGCGGCAAAATGCACTTTTCTGGTATTCGCACCCGATGCAACAAACGATGGACGATTTGAAGACTACGCCTGCCTCATATATCCACTATGCTCGCCATAACATGCCGACCTATATTATCGACCCGAATTGGGCGACGCGCAGTGGCGCACCGCTCGGCCAACATCGTCAGGTGAGGCCGCAGCGCAGCTCGATGGAATGCTGGGGGCCGAAGAGTACAACGGCCCGTCATCGACTTGCGACGCAAGACTGCCGCCGCGCGCCGCCACCGGTCAGTTAAAGTTAATTCTTACTAGCTCGAGTTCGCCGAACCTCCTTTCACATTCCATTCGCCTTTCACATTCCATTCGCTTTAACCAGGCTTCAACCAAAATTTAACCAAGATTTAACCGAAATTTAACTGTTTCTTCGCTGGAGAGAGCTATCCTTGAACCGTATAGGGGACGGTTCGGAAGAATCAATAGAAGAAGAACAACCTGCCCCCGACGGAAATAAGCCACTCACACTAAGAGGGATAACAGCAGGGAAACCGCTCGGAACTGGCGAGGCTAACGTAAAAGCCCGCGAAATGAGGAATGAAGGGAAAAGCCATCTTTATCCGTTCGGAACTCCCGGAGGAAGGCCATGGCATTCACATTCATTGATGACATTCTGATGAGGGTTTAGACAGGGCAAATTGAGCGGGAAAAATCCTGGAGCTGGCTTGAGTAGCGGAACGTGAACGAGCACCGCACTTCTGTTTAGCAAGGTCCTGCTTAGTAATGATTACCAAAGGAAGAAGAGAAGAAACGGATAGTCCGAAGGTACTAACAAGGTGGGAAAACGGAGAAGTTTTTGACAAACAGGAGAAGATATCATGCCAATACGCGGCACTAATAGAGACGATACTCTAAACGGCACATCGAAAGCAGATACCATC
>DASSHJ010000100.1:0-10920 GCA_035692965.1 Nitrosospira sp.
TTCCCTTCAGCGTTGTGGATGAACTATCGCAGATTGTCGAAGCAGACCAGCTGATTTCTGTCCGCTTGGCGACGGGGTATAGCCGCGCGACCTGCAGCTTCGAGCTGGCCAAGCGGGGACGAGAACGTGCTGAAGCAGCCCTGAACACGAGTCGTTACGTCGGTGCGGCGCCTGTTCCGCTGCGGGATTACGCGCGAGCCCTGGCGCGGCAAAGCATTCGACAGGTCCAGGTGAATGACGAGTGGATCCGTCATTCGTTGAGACACATGGTCATCGGAGAAAAAATGCTCGGCCAGCTGGGCCCTGCCTTCAGTTCCGGACGCTCCATTTTCTTTTACGGGCCTCCGGGCACGGGGAAAACGAGTGTTGCAGAAACCCTGGCAAGGGCATTGCCGGGGGATGTCTACATCCCTCAGTCAGTCGAGGTAAGCGGCCAGATCATCCGCCTGTTCGATCCGGCCATTCATGCAAGCCTCGAAAACAAGAATGAAGAAGTACCGCAGCTCGATTTGAGAATGACCCTCAAGCACGACCCGCGCTGGAAGAGGTGCCGCCGGCCGGTCGTAATGGTGGGTGGCGAACTGACCATGGACATGCTCAATCTGCGCTACGACACGGATGCGAGGTTTTATGAGGCCCCGGTGCACATGAAGGCCGGAAATGGCGTATTCATCCTCGATGACTTTGGCCGCCAGCAGGTGGAGCCACGTCAACTGCTCAACCGATGGATTATTCCCCTGGAGAGGGGTACCGATTTTCCGGCGCTGCATACCGGCTTGAAGTTCGAAATACCTTTTGACCAGATTACAGTCTTCTGTACCAACATGCGCCCCGCAGACCTGGTCGATGAAGCATTTCTGCGCCGTATCCGCCACAAGATCCAGGTTCAGAACCAGACTGAGGGTGAGTTCAAGGAAATTCTGCGCCGCGTTTGCGACACGCGTGGCGTCGCCTATAACACCGACGCAACGGAATATCTGCTGGACAACTATTACCGGAAAACAGGAAGACCGCTCACAGGCAGTCATCCGCGCGATCTCATGGAGCATATCGTTGACCGCGCCCGCTTCATTGGGCGTGCGCCGGAATTCACGCCCGAAACGGTGAATCTTGCTGCGGAAAGTTATTTTGTGCAGATGTAAAAGACGTAGAAGGGACGTAGAGAGCGATCATCAGGCATCACTAAAGTCATTTCCCCGGCACTGTTAAAGGGAGCACGAGAAGCAATGCCGCCAGTTGATTTTTTCTACTCGAGAGGCGTCTTATCGGGTACTTTCCCCGCTCAGTCATGCAAGGCGTCGCTTTACCCGAACTGGCATTTTCTATACCCGGCCTGCTCGACCCCTGAAAAAGGAAAAATAGAGGCAGAGACAGGAAGGAATGAATATCGGCAGGGATAGCTCGAATGCCGGAAGCATCTCTTGCGCACTTCTTTATAGTCCAGAATAGTCCAGAATTTGCCTTTCCTTGTCTCATGCCTGCTTCTTCCTTATTTTCTACCTATAAAGGAAAGGAGCACGATCCATATCAGAAATCGGGGAGGGTAAATGGCACGAATCGACGAAATCAAAGCATTATGTGACCGGCTCGCTCCCCTTGGATGGCGCGGTCTGCTCCGGGCCGTGACGCGCGCTACACTGGATATTTCCCAATCCACCCCCGCTGCGTTACTTGCGGAGCTGACCAAGAATCTACCCGAAATCAACCGGGGGTTGCCTGGGTTCGAAGACTTCGCGCAAGAGGGTAACAAAGCTGTAGCACCGGCTCAACCGGCGTTGAGCCTGCTTTACCATGCACTGGCCAGTCCGCTGATCACCCGTGATCATGAAGGAGAGCCACTCCAGGATTTTGCTACCACAGCAGAGCTTGACCTTCTCGAAGATTTTATTTTCAGCCTTGCGCCGCTGCTGCTGCCAAAATTTATCGAGGACAGCGGCGGCGCCCCCAATGTAGCAGTCGCCGTTTTTTCCTGCGAATATCGCCCTGCCTCGGATACCGTAGATGGTCATCACGCTGACCTGACTTTTTCACGTACCGGAATTGCACGCATGGGCACTGCACGGCCTCGTTATCATCCCATCCTGAGGGGATTCTGGCCCGAGGATGAAGACAATCCTAACGGCATACGTGTGCTGCCGGCTCGCTTTACCGCATGGCTGGCGGTGAAGAAGAAAGGCCGCGACACGCGCGTGTCGCCCATACTTGAAAGCAGCGAAGGGCAGGCCAGCGACGAACCCGGCAGGATCTTTCTGATTCCCGTCCATAAGCTCTTTTCCGGCAAGGATTGTATCGAGGGGCTGGATCTTGACGTGAAGCTCGCTTCACGACTGTTTAACTTGAAGATACAGCGGATTCATAAAGCGCTCGGAGTGGACCCTCTTCCGGACAGTTTCCCGTATGTAATTCGAGACGGTGAAATAGCTGACTGGTCGACAGACGCCAACCTTGGCCCTGGCTGGCTGGTTCCTACTCCTCGACCCCGGCTGGTGGAAGCGGCGATGATCGATGGCAAGCCCCTCACATTCCGGGTCACCCCTGATTTTATAGATGATTTTGCTGCCTTCGAGCCATCAGCGGCGGGAGTCGGTCGCGGAGCAGCCCCTGAATATGTCCACGCACGCACACAAGTGAAAGGGGATAGATTCCTTGATCTCAACGACGAAATGGACGTTATCGGTGCGATGAAGAAGGAACCTTATGACGCGCTTCATTACGTCGATTTTTCGGGGGAAGGTTGGGTCCAGGCAAATATTCCAGTCCTGACCGATCGCAATATCGCCTTCGTTGCGGCTTACGCACTCGTCTGCGCACCAGACTTCTTTCCTGCCTGTGGACAATTCGAGGTATCCGAATGGAGCAGAAGCAAAGACGTCCCGGCTCAGTTCCGTGGAAGTCTCTGGTTAATCGATCCCACTCCGTTAAGCGAAACCCGGCTCCCCGCCAACCTTCAGCTCCAGGACAACCCTTTCACCGCTGACGACGCTACCATCACCGCCGTTGTCAGCATGGGAATTCCAAAAGGTCTGCCTGCGATATGGCCGCAGCAGCGAGACGTGCTGCGCGCATCCTCCTTGCCAGATGATGCTGCCGGTGTCTTCGCACCCGGATGGGATGTAGGAACGGATGAGAAACCAGGGGGTAATGGCGTGAGGCATCTGGCCGCCTACGCTTTGGGTAGTCCATTTCCGGAAGACGCCAAGCTCTGTGCTGCCCTCAGCACCTTCTGGCCGGCCGTCGCGCCGGACGTTTTTCGGACCTTCGCGACACCACTTGAACATACCGGTGGCACCGTTGCGCCTCTTACCGACGAGGAAATAGGGCAATCCGGTTCCCTACCTTGGGATGGCATCCGCGGTCCCAGAGTCGTGACGCAAGACGGAAAGCGCTACGTGGAGCTCGCGTCGTTCCTGAATGCCGACTATGTCCGGCAAGTAATGCAGAACAGAATGAGCATCCGGCTGACTGCACAGATCAGTGCCGAAGACTATCAGGATCGGATACTGGCCGTGAGCCGGGCTTACAGCGTCGTCGGCGATCGGGGCGACATCAAGGAAACGCGAAGGCAATGGCTGGTGCTCTCCTTCCGGGTCATCACTTCCGCAGATGTCGAGTTGCAACGAGCCCAGAGCGAAGCTCATGCGATTTTGCGCGGGCAGATTTACAGGATGGAATTATGCAAAAGCCCTCCGGTAGCCACTCGGGAAAAAATAAGCGCTTACTTGCATCGCTTTCCGTTGCAGGATTTATGCTATTTCTTCACAAGCCCGGATTCACAGACGGTGCTTATCAAGCGCGAGCATGACCTCCGTTGGGCGAGCGCTTCGAGTGAAGGGTAAGCTCTGGAGATAAGAGGCGGTCCTACCCTTATCTATCTGAACTGCATGCCTGTCCTCCAGAGTGACATTCTGATCATCGGCGCAGGGCCCGCGGGGTGCGCGGCCGCGATCTCCGCCCGGCAACGGGGCTTGACTGTCATACTCATCGACGCTCGCGCTTGCGCGTCGCGCACCGGGTGAGTCCCTCCACCCTGGTATCGAACCGCTGTTCAAGAAGCTAGGGGTCTGGAATGACATAATAACCGCCGGCTTTCACCGGCATCGGGGCATTTGGCGTGAAATCGAGGATTCACGCACATTTGCGCCATATGGCTCCGATAGTAATGAAGAGTGGCTCGGCTTCCAGGCTGACCGCCACACTCTGCAAAGCATCCTGCAAAGAGCGGCAAGCGAAGCCGGTGCGGTTTTCAAGCCAGCCACTTCGCCAAGCGACATCATCCTCCACGACGATCGGATTAAAGGAATTGTCTGTGTCGAAGTCGAGATGCGTGCCCGATGGGTTTTCGATGGAACCGGCCTACGCGCGTGGCTGGCACGCAGATTGAAACTTCAGGCGGATCATTCGGGACCGCCGCTGCGCGTGAGTTTTGGCTGGAAGGATGGCAGCGATCCGTTCCTGGAAGGGCAACCCTTGTTTCGCCAGCATAAAGGTGGTTGGGAGTGGCATGCTCCCCTTGGAAATGGCAGGACCGCATGGGTCAGGTTGGAACAAGTCGTGAGGCGTACAAAACCGGATGATGGCGTGCACGATCTTTCTGGTCTCGACATGACATGGCGTCTCCATCACCTTTCCGCCGGACCCGGCTATTTCCTGCTTGGGGATGCCGCGGCACTGCTCGACCCAGCCTCATCGAATGGCGTTTTGCGGGCGCTGATGAGCGGAATGCTCGCTGCCGATCTTGCTGCCCGTATGCTCCGCGGCGCCGATGAATGTTCGGCAGCGCATGCTTATATGAACTGGATCGAAGCAATATATCATCATCAAAGGAAAAGCTTGCGTCAACTCTATTGTTGACCTGAATTAGATAAGCGAAATCCCCGGCGGAAAATACAGATCCGGCCGCGGTGCGCCCCGCTGACGAGGATGCCGATTGACACATGCGCCGCCACGCAAGCAGAACTTTATGGTAGCTCTGCGAAGCGCGAACGCCATTGACCTGAGCACAATCATTGGCCGCCAAAAGCCGGCAGCATTATGCGATAAATATTGATGAAGGCGGGCCCCATCAGTACGAGCAGCAATGACGGAAAGATGAAGAAGATCAACGGGAAGAGCAGCTTAAGCGCGATTTTGGCTGCTGCTTCTTCCGCTTTGAGCCGGCGAGCGGTGCGCAGGGTATCCGAATGGACGCGTAGCGACGCCGCGACGCTCGTGCCGAAACGATCAGCCTGAACCAGCATCGAAACCAGCGCTTCAATTTCCTCGACTCCAGTGCGCAAGGCAAGATTGCGCAAGGCCTGTTCCCGCGTTCTGCCCGCACGAAGCTCCAGGCTTACCAGGTGAAGCTCGTCCGCGAGTGTTGGGCTTCTTAGACGAATTTCCTCCCCGACCCTGACCATCGCCGCATCGAGCCCCAACCCGGCCTCGATGCAAACGGTCATGAGATCGATGGCATCTGGAAAACTTTCGAACAGCTCACGTTGACGTGATGCGATCTGGCGGCTCAGTATCAGGTTGGGAAGATAGTAACCACAAGCGCACAATCCAAGCACGACGATCAGAGCAGCGTGAGCACTGAGTTCCAGGCGTCCAATCCCGGCGTAGAGCAGGAAAGCAGCAGGAAATACGAGAGCCAGAAGCGTCTTGGCTGCGAAGTAGACCATCGGGACAGATTTTGCACGATAACCGGCGTGCATGAAGCGCAGCCGCAACAAGGATTTCTCCCATCCTTCATCGGGCAGTGCCAGCTTGGCCAGAGGCGTGGCCAAACTCACAATGGTTTGCTCCAAAGTGGTTTCAGGGCCTGCCTCTGCTATACTGCCTGCGCCGCCAATCCGATCCAGGCGGTTTTTCGTAGGTCGGGGCGTCAGCGCGCGGATTGCGCCAAAGGCAGCCAGCGCCACAACGATGAAGATTGCCGCCAGATATGCAATTTGTATCGCATTCATAACCGTGTTATTTCCATTCACACGCGGATCTTGATGATGCGCGACATCGTAAAGATACCCATTGCCATCATTGCGGCCGCTCCTTCCACCATTGCCACGCCGGCCGGGTCCGTCCACAGCACCGCGAGAAAGCCGGGGTTTGCGAAATTGATCATCAACGCCGTGGCAAACGGAAGGCATGAAAGAATCCAGGCTGACATGCGGCCTTCAGCGGAAAGTACACGGACCCGTCCAAGCAAGTTAAGCCTGTCACGGATCAATCCACTGATTTTTTCGAGCAATTCAGCCAAGTTGCCGCCACTTTCACGTTGGATGAGCACAGCAATTACAAAGTAGCGTAAATCCGTGATTGGGACCCTGGTGGCGAGATTCATCAGCGAATCCTGCGCGGAGACGCCGAAATTGATTTCGTCGAAGGTAACCCGAAACTCGGCCGCGACTGGCTCAGGCCCATCGGTGGATACCATCTGCAATGCGCCGGAAAAGGCATGACCTGCCTTCAAGGCGCGCGCCATCAAATCGATCGCTTCCGGCAATTGCCGCTCGATCTTGTCCAGGCGCTTGCGTTTCGCGCTCACCACGAAAAACAAAGGCAACGCGCTTCCCGCTGCCGCGCAAATCATCAGGCCGATGGAGGGAAGCCCGAGCAATGCCCCGCTCGCCATTCCGCCTACGGCGGCAATACCCGTATAACCGAGAAAGTGTGTCACCATGAGAGACATCCCCGATTGCTGCAGCAACCGGTCAAGCGCGTGAACGCGCGGCACCTGTAACAGAAAGCGATCCATAGCGGGAGAGTTGCTCAAAAGCCGCTGCTTCATCAGTGCGGTTTCGGCGCTCGTCCAACCTGCGGAAACCGCCTGCAGCCGTTCCTGGATGCGCTTCGCCTCTGGCCCTTTGTATGCGTTCCATGCCAGGTAGGCTCCTTCCAGGAACAGCACCACGGCGAGAAACAAAAATATGAGGAAAAGGTAATAGAGCGTGTCCATTTCCACCGCGCCGCTAAATACTCCGCCGCGAGGGATCAAACAAGTCCTCCCGCAACGGCACGCCATACTTCTTCAACCGTTCTGCAAACTTCGGACGGATGCCGGTCGCACGGAAATGCCCCTGTACGCTGCCGTCGGGCGACAGTCCGGTCTGGTCAAAGGTAAAAATTTCCTGCATGGTGATAATGTCACCTTCCATTCCCGTGATTTCCTGGATGCTGGTCACCTTGCGCTTGCCATCTGTGAGGCGCAGCGCCTGGATGACCACCCAGATCGCGGAAGTAATCTGCTGGCGCACCGCCTTGATCGGCAAATTCAGCCCAGCCATGTTCACCATGTTTTCGACCCTGGCCAGCGCGTCTCTCGCCGTGTTGGCGTGCACGGTCGCCATCGAGCCCTCGTGACCGGTATTCATGGCCTGGAGCATATCCAATGCTTCAGCGCCACGAACTTCGCCGATGATCACCCTGTCGGGGCGCATGCGAAGACTATTGCGCACCAGCGCGCGCTGGGAAATTTCGCCCTTTCCCTCGACATTGGGAGGACGTGTCTCCAGGCGTACGACATGAGGCTGCTGCAACTGTAACTCCGCGGCATCCTCGATGGTAATAATCCTTTCCGTGGAAGGAATGTAGCCGGACATGATGTTAAGAAGGGTCGTCTTGCCGCTACCGGTTCCGCCGGAAATAAGGATGCTGCACTTCGCCTTGACCAGGCCGCCGATAATCTCGGCCATTTCGGGGGTCAGCGATTTATAACTGATCAGATCCTCCATCTTGAGCGGTTTGACGGAAAAGCGACGGATGGAAAGCAGCGATCCATCGATCGCCAGTGGGGGGACGATGGCATTTACGCGCGAGCCATCGGGCAGGCGCGCGTCCACCATCGGGCTGGATTCATCCACGCGCCGCCCCACACGCGAAACGATCCGATCGATAATCTTTCTTAAATGGGCTTCGCTGGCGAAATGGGTATCGGTCAATTGCAGTTGACCACGGCGCTCTACGTAGACTTGACGATGCGTATTCACAAGAATATCCGAGATCGAGGAATCCGCCAGCAGAGGCTCGAGGGGCCCCAACCCCAGCACCTCGTTCTGAATGTCCCGCACAACGCATTGGCGTTCCGCCTCGTTGATCGGCGTGCCTTCCTCGACCAGCAGTCTTTCCACCAGATTCTTGATTTCCACCAGCAACCGCTCTGGCGGAAGGCTTTCCATTATCGTGAGGTCCATCCGGTCGAGCAGTTTTTGGTGGATGAGTGCTTTTAATTCCTCGAAGGCAGGGATATCGACTGCCGCTGAAAACCGGGTGATCTGTTCGGTTGCAGTCTGCTTCACGCTTTGAAGCCGCTCTCTTATCGACATGGCTGGAATTCCGCAAAATCGGTCAAGGGGCCGCAATCCAAATGAGGGATTACCGGCTGGGGAAAGAAAGGGCAGGAGTGACCAGGTAGCATGCAGGACCGGAGGACCCGTGCAACCAAAGCCGCACCGGCTGCATTGGAAAGGGCTCGAGTGCGTTGGCCATCCCGCGGCTCGAAGCTCATTCGAATCTCATTTCACTGCCTTCCTCGTCAAAAGCTAAACAATTTCCGGAGCAGGCTTGCCTGGCCGGCCGTGCGAGCCAGCTCATGTGCGATTTCCTGCAAGGACTTCGCTACAACGCTGCGCCGTGCGAGCTTGATCGCCGGGATCCCCTGATTCACTGCCCGGGTGACGACTGCATAATCATTTGGCACAACCTTGAAAATCTTCTGATTGAGCGTGCTCTCGATGTCACTCACGCTGATGTCGGCAGTTTTTTCATGCCGATTCACGATCAGCTTAAGCTTTTCCTCTGAATAGCCAAGCGCGCGGAAAACATTCAGCATTCGTTTGGCCTCCCTGACAGAAGGAAGCGTCTGCTGCATGACCGGCAGTATCATATCCGCCCGGTCCAGCGCTTGCAGCGAGATTGCATCGAGCTCGCGCCCTACATCAAGAACCAGGAAGTCGTAGTGTTTTACGGCCACCTGGAATAGAGGATTGATATGCTCCGGTTTTATTTCCGCGGCTTTTTCCGGATCTTCCGGCGCGGCGAGTACACTGAAATTGGGTAATACCTGCACCATGCTTGAGGCCAGGAATGATCCATCGAGCCGCTGAATCTGCCGGGCAACATCCGCAATCGAATTTATGGGCGGACGGTCGTGTATAAACAGCGATGCATCGCCAAACTGCAGATTGAAATCGAATAGCGCAACGCGCTTCTCCTCGAGCGCAGCCAGGGCATATGCGATATTGGTTGCAAGGAAGGTTGCTCCAGTACCGCCTTTGCAAGGAATAAATGCCAATACCTTGCATGAATTGGCAGGCGCGCGTCCCAGGGCCATCCTTTGCTGAAAACGCTCGACGGCATCGATCAGCACAGGTTGCGTGAGCGGAACGGGTAAAACTTCACGGACCCCGGCGCGCATCGCCTTGATAAGGAATTCTGGCGATTGATCCTGGCACAGCATGACAACTGTAAGATCCGGAAATCGTGAGCTCACATGGCTGAGTATTTGCAGTTCGTTGGAACTGAAGTGCTCACCTTGCAGTATCAGGAAATCAGGCAGATCCTGCTCAGCGACCACGACAACCTGCTGCACCCCGCCGGTAACGGCAACGAGCGGGTAGGGGGCGCCTGCATCGACCAGAAATTTCTGGATGTCGTTCGGACACCGCCAGTCTTCAGCGATTACAGTAATCTTCAATTTCTTGTTTTCTTTTATTCGTTACCCCGGATTCAAGCTGGCAGTCCCGCTCCTGCATGCACCCATCCTGTAACCAGCAACTCGGTAGCATCTTCTTCGCGGGTCAATGCGCGGCTTGTAGGTAGTTCAGTGGCAATCGGGATTCGCGCTGTCGAGGCTTTCGCGCGGCAAAGTTGTGGAAAACGAAGGCATTGTCAAACTTAACGGCACGAAGGGAATAAAGGTTGAAACAGTCAACCCCGTAATGCTGACCGTAACGAGGCGGCAAGTATTGATATCGCAACTTGCCGGTGCGTAGGCGATATTAATGTTGGCAGGCGACAGCAGGTGGAGCATGCTCTGCATGCGCGCCTTGATTGCGGCAGCATCCTTATTGCACACAACCGCCAGACGCGCTCCCAACCGAGTTGTTTCAGCCGCCGTATTCCAATAGAACAGGACACGTCCCATCTCCATGATGCCAAACAGCAGGATGAAAACGAGAGATGCAATCAACGCGAATTCGACGGCCGCGACACCGCGTTGCAAAAAACGTGCTTCGAGTCCTGAAAATTCACAATTGCGGCGGGCATTCTTCATATTTGCCTCATCGCCGCACGAATATCGCCAAATAAAAGAACTGTCGCGTTGTCTCCTGCCAGCTTCAGTGGATTGAATGCAAAAGCGAAGGAATACCCCCTGATCCTGACTTCAACCAGGGCGATCGCCGTGCCTTCTGCTGTCGCAGCGGAAACTGGCGTAATGCTGACCATATCGGTCGTCAGCCCGGGAACAAGGGCAGGGCCTGCGCATTCCGTGTTGCCATGAACAGCCAGGCACCGGGTATCATCCAATGCTGACGAGTAAGTTGTTGACTCCGCCGGGTTGCGCTGCGCGATATATCGCGCCGCGTCTCGCACCGACTTGACGAGCGCATTGTATTGGTGCAGCGCACGGCTGTATTCAATCACGCCAAATGCGATGAACAGCAAGGGAACCAGCAGCAAGGCAAATTCCAGCGTTACCCCCCCGCGCAGCTC
Organism: Nitrosospira sp.; assembly: GCA_035692965.1. Classification (GTDB taxonomy): domain Bacteria; phylum Pseudomonadota; class Gammaproteobacteria; order Burkholderiales; family Nitrosomonadaceae; genus Nitrosospira. Next base: position 10,690 of record DASSHJ010000100.1, read on the forward strand.
ATGCGGATTCAAAGTCCTGGGACTCGTGCACTTCATCCGTTTTCCGCTTCCGATTGTCATCGAACGAGCACGGGAACGAGCGGGCCGCCGCTGCCGGGTCCCGCAGGGACACCGGATGTTGCGCAGGGGTTGCCAGTGACGTCGGATCGGCCTAGATATTCGAGATACATCCGAGTTGAGCCCATCCCACTGCCGCCCTGGCTATTATTGATGGGATGCAGCATCAACACG
>DASSHJ010000101.1:0-6066 GCA_035692965.1 Nitrosospira sp.
CTTGGCCGTTACATCGCCGGCCGGAATCATTTATTCGACCAACATTACGCCGGATAAGGAGTTTGGCATTGGCAACTATACCTATGAAGATTTCAGCAGGGCTGTTCGCGAGGGAATAGCCAAGGATGGAAGAAATCTTTACCCGGCGATGCCCTATCCTTCATTCACAGGTATCTCGGACGAGGACACCCGTGCCCTTTATGCCTATTTCATGAAGGGCGTGAAGGCTGTCAACCAGAAACCTCCGCAAACCGCCTTGCCTTTCCCTTTCAACCAGCGCTGGGTCTTTCGATTCTGGAATGCCGCGTTCACGAAGAATGTCCGTTTCCAGCCCAGTCCCGATCGCGATAAAAGGTGGAATCGGGGGGCCTATCTGGTGCGAGCACTGGGACATTGCGGGGCTTGTCACACTCCGCGTGGTTTTGCCTACCAGGAGAAAGCGTATTCTGAATCATCCTCCGAATACCTGAGCGGGGCAGTCATCGATAACTGGTTTGCAGGTAATCTGACGGCGAATCGCACATCCGGACTGGGTAGATGGAGCGAGGCCGACATTTCAGAGTTTCTGCGCACCGGTCATAATGGACATACCGTGGCATTCGGCAGCATGGTGCTGGTGGTCGAAAACAGTACCCAGCATCTGGACAAGGAAGACGTGGATGCAATAGCCCACTATCTGAAGACATTGGGAGCCCGAAAAGGAAGGTCTTCGTATCGCCCTCGAACAAGCATCAGTAAAATCTCGGCTGAGATAGGAATGGAGGGATTTGAGCGGCCGGGCCAGGGAATCTATGCAGGGTTCTGTGCCAAATGCCACCAGGACAGTGGCACCGGCAAGGCGCCGGAAATTCCCAGGCTGGCCGGCAGTCCGATGGTCCTCTCGGAGAATGCCTCTTCATTGATACGGCTCATGCTTGAGGGTGGCAAGGGACCAGTCACCAAAGCGGGACCTAAACCGAAGAAAATGCCGGCATATGCAAGGGAATTGTCCAGCCGGGAAATCGCCGAGGTCCTCACATTTGTCCGAAATAGCTGGGGAAACTCCGCCTCTGCGGTAACAACCCGGGACGTAGCTCTCTTAAGAGAGATTCTGGAAAACCAGGTGCAGGCGACGCAGGATTAAAGAACGTGGAGACGTAGACTCATGACGCAAAGCCATGACGGTGCGTATTCGAACAATCCAGCCGGAAGGCTCAATTTATTTTGCATACCCCACCCGTTTTGGTTACTCGTCCAACTTGCGATTGCCGGTACTGGTTCCTTCCATGCACCAACTCCTCGAATTGATCTAACGGCAGGGGACGGCTGAACAGGTAGCCCTGATAGGTACTGCATCCCTGTGTAGCAAGAAAGTCCTTTTGTGCCAGAGTTTCCACCCCCTCGGCAATTACCGCCAACCCCATGCTTTTTGCGAGGAGCACAATGGCGCGGACAATCGTAGCATTATTATTGTCAGTCAACACATCTCTCACAAACGACCGATCGATTTTCAACCAGTCCAGAGGCAGGCGTTTCAGGTAGTAGAGCGAGGAATAGCCAACACCAAAGTCATCCAGGGCGAAACCAACACCCTTGGCTTTCAGGGCCATCATTTTCTCAATTGTTTCCTCCATATTTCGTATCAATATACTCTCCGTAAGCTCAAGCTTGAGTCTTTTTGGATTGGCACCGGTACGATCAAGTATCGAGATTATTTGCTCAACGAAATCGGGTTGGCAAAACTGGCGGGGGCTGACATTCACTGCGAGATTGAGTTGGGCTGTCTCTGGCTGAAGCGACCAGATTGCCAGCTGGCTACATGCGGTTTCCAGCACCCACCCGCCTAAAGGGAGAATCAGTCCAATTTCCTCCGTCCGGGAAATAAATTCCGATGGAGGCAAAAGTCCGCGGTGAGGGTGCTGCCAACGCACCAGCGCTTCGGCGCCCATAATCCCGCGGCTATCCACCTGGGGCTGATAGTGGAGAATAAACTCCTTTCGCTCCCAGCTTTGGCGTAAGTCGGACTCCAGAGCAGCTCGAGCATTCGTTTCTGCTTGCATATCCGGGTCGAAAAAACACATGGCGTTTCGTCCCGAAGCTTTTGCTTGATACATCGCCAGATCCGCCCGCTTCAGCAGTTCGTTTGTCGTGAGCAATTGATCGTTAAATAGTGCGATGCCGATACTCGGAGTGATGTTATGTTCATATGCGCCGAGATTAAAAGATTGATTGAAGGCGCTGCGAATCCTTTCACAAATGATCCTTATCCTGGCAAGGCCTTCATCATGACCGTTGCTAAAATCCGCTTCCAGTATCACCACAAATTCGTCGCCGCCCAAACGGCCGACAGTGTCGCTTTCCCGGACAGAGGAGCTCAGGCGGAGGGCGACCTGCTGCAGCAACAAGTCCCCCAAGTCATGGCCGAGCGTATCATTAAGCAGTTTAAAGTTATCGAGATCTATGAACAGTAGCGCTCCGGTACCATGGTTACGAGTACTCACTGCCAGGGCATGGCGTAGCCGATCCAGCAAGAGCTGCCGGTTGGGTAAACCCGTCAGGGAATCATAGAAGGCGAGGTGCAGAATTTCCTTCTCCGCTGCCTTGCGGTGAGTAATATCGGTATTGATCGCGAAGACAGACTGGCCCCGCCCGTCGTCATTTCTGACCAGACTCCAATGCGCCTCCACAAGCAATACACTTCCGTCTTTACGACGCTGCTGGATTTCACCTCTCCATTCCCCCGAGTTCAGCAGCAGGCGAGTTGCTTCGTTGAAGGCTGCGAGGTTTTCATACAGCATCTCTATTGATTTACCAGCTACATCTTCGGACGTCCATCCGTAGAGCCGCTCAGCCCCCTGATTCCAGAACTGGATACGACGATCGATACCATGCACGATAATTGCGTCCCTCGCCTTATCGAGCAAGGAAGCTTGTTGGCGGAGGCGAGAATCCGCTTCCTGCCGTGCCTGCTCAAAATGCTTTCGTGCGGTAATATCGCGAAAATAAATGGCAAGACCTTCTTCCGATGGATAGGCATGTACTTCAAGCCATTTGCCAAGAGGAATGTAGAATTCTTCAAACGTTACCGAAACATTCTCGATGAGCGCCCGGTGGAATTCATGATCCAGGGCGGTTCCTGCCGCCTCCTCAAATTCCTCCCAAACCACCCTGCCAAGAAGGTCTTCCCGTTTCCGCCGTAGCAAATTTTCCGCTTCCTTATTCACATAGGTGAAGCGCCATTCCCGGTCGAGAGTGTAAAAAGCCTCGGTGATACTCTCCAGAATCCGCTCTGTCCGAAGCTTGGCATTTGAAAGTTCGAGAGTTGTGGCTTGCTGTTCCTCTATGGCGAGCAGTAGTTTTTTATTTACGCGTCCCAGTGCCAGAGCTTTCTCTTTGTTCGCCGAAAGAACAAAAGAAACCATGGCGGTCAAAATACTGACCAGGATCCCACCCAACAGGACAAGAAAGGGCTCGTAACTTTTTATGGCTTCTTCAAATGCAGGACGCGAAGATGCTTCGATTGCCCAAGTTTGACCGTACAGAGATATAGATATGACCCGCTTGAATTTAGGTATGTCAGCTATACCCGGCTTTCCAGGCTGGCTTTTTTTGCTGTCAAAAAGAAGAGAACTTTCTACCATTGCCTCGCCGGCAAAAATTCTCAAGTCAAGGATATCAAGCTCTGACCGAAGAACAGCTCCGACGAAGTCATCCATCCTCAACGGCGTATATACATAACCCGCAAGAGATGCCCGTCTTTCATCTACCGTTCGCGGGATATTTGCAGCATAATAATAGGGAAGATACATAAGAATGCCTGCCTGAATATCTTCGTGGGTTTCCTGCACGAGTTGAATTTTGCCCGATAGAGCGGCTTCTCCAATATCGCGGGCACGTGCCATCGCGGCGCGCCGAACAGGATTTGAAAACATATCGTATCCAAAAGCCCGCAGGTTTCTTCCAGAAAACGGCTCGAGATATAAAATAGAGGTATATTCTTTTCGCGGACTCTCCGGCCAGACTTTATAGGATCCAAATCCTTCCGCACGTACTTCTGCAATATGAGCAGCGAGTTGTGAGGGACTGATATATTTAGCGAAACCAATCCCATGGATTCCTGGATAGTTATCGTCTATTCGTAAGGCGTTAACGTATGTGCGCCATTCATTTCGTGAAACCGACTCAGAGGCAAGCAGGAGTCCCAGCGCGCCTTTCAATACCTGCTCATATCCTGAAAAGTGATACTCTATTTTCTGGGTAACCTCTACCAGTGCTTTCTCAAATCGCGTATTTTCGTTTCGCTCCTGGAGCTCTTGAACGATCGACCAACCGACGACCGTAAGTGATATAAAAATTGCAAACGCCAGGATCGCGATAGTCGGCCGAGAGAGTATGGGCTCGAAGAGGCGGCCATGTTTGCAGATTTCTGGTACCCTCTTTTTTGGTGCCCTCTTCAAAGCGCTGCGGATCCCTTGCATATAAAAATAAAGCTTTTGACCCTCAGCTCATTGCTCGGCTCGAGGGGGCCAGACTTTGTGTGGAAGTGTAGAACGAACATGACGAAAGGGAGTCAGCGACGCAATTCGCCCGTCGGAACGCGCCGTCGCCTGCTTCAAGAACCCCTGGAATTTGCTCTCTGTAAAACGCTTCTTCGATCCGTTCTCCTCTCTAAAAACGAACTGAATTCCAGATGACAGGGCTACGGGGAGCCCATCATATCAATGCCGGGATTTAATGGTTAACCGGATAAGATCGCTAAAACCGTTCGTTTTTCCAGGTTTAGGTCGATCATTGATGGTTTGACTCGGAGGCTGCTTGATGATGAAAGCGGAGGGTAACCGCGAACTCGGCACATTGAAAACCTCCGAAAAAGTCACGAAGAATAATCACCGGAAGGGGGAAAAGCTAGCTTACCCTGGCTGCCGCCTCTCTCGCACTTCTTCCAGCATCAGTTCCTTGCGAACCACGATAAGGATGCCGATGGCGCTCATCATCGCGCCGTGAATCCAGAGAATTATTCCGCCGATCTGCTGATCGGCAATGGCGCTCACGCCGCCAATCGCCCGTCCACAGATCGTGTAGATGGGATAGAGCTCTCGATCTGTAAAAAAGATCAATGCCCCGAGAACGATTTGAGGCGGGATCACCGCCAGCATCATGCCGATGCGCGTCCCTGGCGACAGGCGCAGCGATAATAATGCCTCCCGGTTAAGGACAAGCCCCCAGAAAACCAATCCGTTGATGAACATGCTCCAGTTCATCAAGCGATATAAACGCCAGTCGATCATTACCGTGAAATGCACGGAAGGCACCAGCCATAAACCGACCAGCCCGCTAAACAACAAGACCGCAATGAAGGGATTGCATAGCGCCTGCCCGCAATAACGGAAGGGCTTCCACTCTGCCATTCGGTGGCACAATTGCCGCCCGTACCGCGGCATGCCCGCGAGAAGGGTCACTGACGGACTGCTCAAAACGATAAGCATCGGCCCAAGGTGATGCAACACGAGATGCTGGAGCCGGTGAATGAAAAACTGATGCTCGGCGTAATAATCGAGTTGCGTGTGCGAAACCAGGTAAACACATGCAAGTCCGGTCCAGAAAAATACTTTTTGCTGAAGTGCGGGTTTGACGGAGCTACTGCCGCGCCAGAACCATAAAGCCGCTATTCCGGTTCCAGCTACGACCAGAGCAGAGTCTTCCCACGGGGAAAGCCAGTACAAGATGTCCATGATCGGCTATAAGGTGAAGTCTCTCCTGCCCGTCCTTTCAGTCTGGTCGCGGCAAATGCTCTCTGTCTCCGGCTCTCTCCCGAACCCCGCGCTCCTGATACGCTTCCTGCATAAGGCGCCGCAAATCCTTCATCAGGTGCTCGTCCGGATCTGAAGAGGTGGCCAGCAGGCGCGCGCGGCGTTGTGCATCGAAAATGTATATCGCGTCGCCATGCTCGATATCCGCCGTTTCGCTAATTCTGGAGCGCGGCCGGTAGGCTGCCCGATACTGCTTGGTGAGCCGTTCGATGTCTGCTGCCGTTCCCGCCAGCCCGACTGCACGCTCTGAATCAAACTGCGCGATATAACGCTGCAG
>DASSHJ010000102.1:0-14986 GCA_035692965.1 Nitrosospira sp.
CATCCCTGTTTACGCGAAATAAAAGAAAGAAACGGCGTTAATCAGGAGTCTCTGGGTACAAGAGGGCTGGGCAATACACGTCTTTCCCCAGGATCTGCGCAGCGATGGTGAGTTAGATGAAGACATTTTTTGCCGCTCGTCCGTCGTGTAAGTTAATGAAATGTATTTATAGACAGGAGCTTATGTGATTGTCTTAACTTATGAAATTAACGTGAAACATACAAAAATCTTTAGGTGGATTATGCAATGCGCAAGCACTGGTTGCTGGGTACTATGCCATCGTACTTTTGCTTAAATGCCATCCCTTGACAAGAGCATAAACGGCGGGGATCACGATCAAGGTAAGCACCGTGGAAGAAACCATTCCCCCGATCATTGGTGCTGCAATGCGCCTCATGACTTCCGAGCCGGCACCGTTCTCCCACATGATGGGGAGCAGGCCGGCCATGATTGCGACGACTGTCATGACTTTGGGACGCACACGCTCGACAGCGCCTTCCATCACGGCGACGTACAAATCATTAACAGTTGGTCTCTGACCTTCCGCCGCGCGCCTCGCAGTGATTGTTTTCCAGGCATGGTCAAGATAGATCAGCATGACGATACCTGTTTCCGCCGCGACTCCGGCAAGCGCGATGAAGCCCACCCCCGCCGCGACGCTAAGGTTGTAGCCAAGCAGCGACATCAGCCATACTCCACCCACTACGGAAAAAGGCACCGACAGCATGACAATAAGTGTTTCGGTAAACCGTCTGAAATTCAGGTAGATCAGGACAAAAATGATTGCGACCGTAAGCGGTATCACGACCTTCAGTTTTTGCTTGGCGCGTTCCATGTACTCGAACTCCCCGCTCCAGGTTGCGTAGTAGCCCGGTGGAAACCTGACCTGTTCCACCACAGCTTTCTGGGCCTCTGCCACGTAGCTGCCAACGTCGCGGTTACGGATGTCGACAAAGATATAGGCCGACAGCAATGCATTCTCAGTGCGAATGCTGGGTGCCGCTTTAACTGTTTTGACGCTTGCGAGCTGTCCCAGCGGGATCATGCTTCCATTTTTGATGGGGACCAGGACTTCCGCGGCGATGGCGGAGGGGTTTTGCCGCAGTTCACGCGGATAGCGAATGTTGACGCTGAAGCGCTCCCTTCCCTCCACCGTAGTGGTCAACGTCTCGCCCCCCAGAGCGAGCGAAATTGTTTCCAGCAGGTCGCCGATCGCAAGGCCATAACGGGCAAGCTCGATGCGGTCGGGTTCGATATCGAGATAGTAGCCACCTGTCGTCCGCTCGGCATAAGCGCTCGTCGTTCCCGGAATTGTTTTCACTACGGCTTCGATTCGTGTGGCGAGGTCTTCTATTTCACCCAGATCCTTGCCGAATACCTTGATTCCAACAGGGGTACGGATGCCTGTGGCGAGCATGTCGATGCGATTCTTGATCGGCATGGTCCACGCGTTGCTGACCCCCGGCAGCTGGAGCGCCAGATCCATTTGGGTGATCAGCCTGTCGAGCGTCATCCCTGCGCGCCACTCGCTTTCTGGTTTCAGGTTGATGATGGTCTCGGCCATCTCCAGCGGGGCCGGGTCCGTCGCGGTATTTGCGCGCCCTGCCTTTCCGAAAACGGAGGCGACCTCCGGAAAGCTCTTGATGATCTTGTCCTGGGTTTGCAACAGCTCCGCGGATTTGGTCACTGACACGGAGGGCAAGGTGATGGGCATATAGAGCAGGCTACCCTCATTCAGCGCCGGCATGAATTCGCTGCCCAGCCTGGTTGCTGGTATCACCGTGATCGCCAGGACGAGCGTTGCGGCAACGATGGTGAGCTTCTTCCAGCGCATGACCCAGGCAATGATGGGTCGGTAAATCCGTATCAGGAGCCGATTGAGGGGGTTTTTCCGCTCAGGCATGATCTTGCCCCGAATGAAGAGAACCATCAGGGCCGGCACCAGCGTGATGGACAGCAACGCTGCGCCTGCCATTGCGAAGGTCTTGGTGTAAGCGAGCGGGGCGAACATCCGCCCTTCCTGCGATTCCAGGGTAAATACGGGCAGGAACGAAACTGTGATGATAAGAAGACTGAAGAATAAGGCCGGTCCGACTTCTCGGCAGGCCCCGATGATGACTTGAAGCCTTGGTTTGTCTGGCGGAGCGCGTTCGAGGTGCTTGTGCGCATTTTCGATCATCACGATCGCAGCATCCACCATGGCGCCGATAGCAATGGCGATGCCACCCAGACTCATGATGTTTGAATTGAGCCCAAGGAGATGCATGGCCCCCAAGGCAACGAGTACGCCAATGGGCAGCATGATGATTGCGACGAGCGCGCTCCGGGCATGCATGAGGAACACGATGCAGACTGCCGCCACGATGATGCTTTCCTCGATCAGGATACGCTTTAGGTTCTCGATAGCACGGTAAATCAGGTCTGAGCGATCGTAGATCGCTGTCAATGACACACCTTCCGGCAGGCCGCTACCTATCTCGACAATCTTTCCCTTGAGGTTGTCAATGACGTCCAGCGCATTTTGTCCGTAACGCGCCACTGCGATGCCTGCAACCACCTCGCCTTCTCCGTCCAGTTCTGCGATTCCCCGCCGCTCGTCTGGCACAAATTCGACTCGCGCGACATCGCGGATCAGTACTGGCGTGCCTTCCGCAGCCCTGAGCACAAGGTTCTCGATGTCCGAGATGCCGCGCAGGTAGCCCCTGCCGCGCACCACGTATTCGGTTTCGGCCATTTCAACGACCCTGCCGCCCACGTCGCGATTGCTCGCCCGGACCACTGCGGCGACCGTGCCGAGCGAGATTCCATAAGCCTGTAGCTTGCGCGGCTCGACAGTGACCTGGTAGGTTTTCACGAATCCGCCGACGCTTGCCACCTCCGCCACTCCCTGCGCCTTGGTAAGCTGATAACGCATGAACCAGTCCTGCAGGGTGCGCAGCTCTGCGAGCGTATGCCGGGCCGACAGGACGACGTATTGGTATACCCAGCCAACGCCTGTTGCATCCGGTCCCAGCGTTGGCGTGACGCCCCGAGGCATGCGCGCCGTTGCAAAATTGAGGTATTCGAGTACGCGAGTGCGCGCCCAGTAAATGTCGGTATCGTCCTCGAAAATGACATAGATGAACGAGGCGCCGAATACTGACAGGCCGCGCACAACCCTGGAGTTGGGCACTGCCAGCATGGCGGTGCTCAGGGGATAAGTCACCTGGTCCTCGACTACTTGCGGGGCCTGCCCTGGATATTCGGTGTAGATGATGACCTGCACATCCGAAAGATCGGGAATCGCATCCAGCGGCGTACGCTGGGAAGCATAGATTCCAAAGCCGACCAGAAAGACTGTTCCCAACAGCACGAGAAATACGTTGCGGGCAGACCATTCGATGATCCGGCTCAACATGTCAATGCCTCCGGTGGCTGCCGATGTCGCGATGACCGGCGCTTTCCTTCGGCTGTGCGGGCCTGATTCGAGTGACGATATATTCACCTGGTGGCTTTTCGACGATCTCGAAATCGACCTGTTGTCCGGGTTTCAGGGAATTCAGCAATGAGGGGTCGCTAACCCGGAAACTCATGTTCATGGCGGGCCAACCAAGGCTGGCAATTGGCTCGTGGTTAATCGTAACGGTTGCTCGCGTCCAATCCACCGCTTCGACACGGCCAGTTCCACGATGGCCTGCAGAGGCTAGGCCTGGGGTGTCAGCGGAGGCATTGAAGGGGGCGGTAGGATGATTTGCAGGGGCCAGAGCGGGCGGGCTAAAGGCGGTCATCGCTGCCTTGAGATTGCTCTCTGCATCGATCAAAAAATTGGCGCTGACAACGACCGCTTCTCCGGCTGCAAGCCCTTCCAGCACTTCGACATACCGGTCGGCATGAAACCCCAGTTTTACCGTGCGAGGTTCAAACCTGCCTTCTCCGCGGGCGATTAATACGAGTTGGCGTGTTCCGGTATCAAGCACGGAAGATTCAGGTATGGCAAGCACCTTATCCTTGCCATGGGGCGTGGCGAACTCCACGGCGCCGAACATGGCCGGTTTAAGCACGCCACTGGGGTTTGGCAGCTCGATACGCACCTTGGCTGTGCGCGTCTCGGGCGCTATGGTTGGATAGATGAATGTAACTTTGCCGTTGAACCCTCGCCCGGCATACGCATCAATTCTGATTGTCGCAGCCTGCCCGAGCCGCAACATCGCGAGATCCTGTTCAAACACATCCGCGAGCACCCACACGCTGGATAGATCCGCGATTTTGTACAGCACATCTCCCGGCATGAAGCGTATTCCCTGCGTGGCAGGCTTTTCCGTAATGACCCCATTCGTACGCGAGCGCAAAACCAGGTAGCGTTTGATTTCACCCTTTTCCTCCAGGGCCCGGAGATCGATCTCCGCTATGTCCCAGTTGCGCAGCCTCTGCAAAGCGCTTTCCGCCAACCGGTGCATCCCCGCCTTTACTTCAGACGTGCCCTCGTCAACTGCTTCCAGGCCTCGCTTGGCGATCAGGTATTCATGTTGGGCACTGTCGAGTTCCGGGCTGTATACCTCCATGAGCGGCTGCCCTTTTCGTACTGTTTGGCCGGTAGTATTGACGTACAGCGTTTGTATCCAGCCTTCGAACTTCGGTGTCACGGTATGCAGCCGCCGTTCGTCCGCCTGGATCGTTGCCACGGCGCGAACGGTGCGAACCAGCTGGCGCGTAGCTGCAAGCTCTGTCTTGACTCCCAGCTTTTGAATTTTCTCGGGGGTGATCGTTACCAGAGGCGTTTCCAAGGCAGCCTCTTCACCCTCGTATACCGGGAGATAATCCATGCCCATCGAGTCTTTCCTGGGAACGGGGGAAGTGTCGGGTTGACCCATCGGGTGGCGGTAATAAAGGATTTTGCCCCTACCGTCCTTGCCGCCCTTATCGTCCTTGCCGCCCTTTTCCACCTGACTACCTTTTTTACCCATCTTTTCCGCCTCGCTCGGAGTAGCCAGACTGGATACGCCCGTGACCCCGGCATCTTTGTGGGGCGCATGTGTGCCGAGCCAGTACCCTGACCCCAGTGCCATGCCAAGCACTGCAATAGCGAGTGAAGCAACAGTGAATGGATTGAATCGCTTGCCCCGGTACTTCACATCGGTTTCCACTCGGGTAACGGAGCTTTGCCGACCAGCAGATCGATTTCTGCAAGCGCCTTGTTGTAGCCCGCGATCGCTGTCGTACGGCTGATCTCATAATTAAATACGGTCATCTGGCTGTCGAGCAGCGTCAGGAAATCAACCCGGTTGACCCGATAGGCTGCCAGTGCCGCCTCAACCGCCAAGCGCGCCTGGGGCAGGATGGCGGTTTGGTATAGCTGTGCCGATTTAAGGTTTTGCTCCGCTACGGCGGCCTGCTGGCGCAAGCTCGCCGCGACCTCATTTCGTTGTGCCTGATACAGGCTCTCGGCCTGCTCCCTGAACGCCACGGCCTCGGCAACGCGCGGCGCCAGCTTGCTTTCACGCCACACCGGCAGATTGATGGCCACCGTGAGGCTGACCATGTCCGGCCGCCGCCCGCCATCCAGCGTGTTGTCCCGCTGACCGTAAGCCAGGCGAACGTCGAGATCCGGGTAGTAGTTTTTACGTGCCAGATCCAAGGCTTTATCGCTTCGCACAACGATGCTCTTCAGCGCCAGCAATTGCGGACGTCCAGCCATTGCCTTTTCTCGAAGCTCCGACATGTCCAGCTTTTGCTCGATCAATCGAGGCGGTTCGGGGGTTGGTGCAGCGGCACCAGGATTGCGGCTCAGCGTGCGGATAAGATCCGCTTCCTGCACCGGCTGCTCGCGCGCGAGCCTGAACAATTCGTCGGTCATCCTGGAGACTTGAGTCTGCGCCTTCAGTATGTCCGACTGGTTTCCCCGGCCGACAGCGTAGTGGTCTTCGGCTATGTGCTGGAACTCTTCCAGGATGAGCTTGTTCTTTTTGACGAGACGCGTCATTTCAAGCGTCAGCCCGAGGTCCAGATAAGCCACCTTGAGGTCGCGAACCACGCGGTTGACGGTTTCCTGGTAACCGTAACCAATTGCCTCGGCATCCCTGGACGCGACATCCTTGCGCAAACCCCGTTTTCCAGGGAATGGTAGACGCTGCGACAGGCCGATCATTTTCATGGTCATGTCTTCGCGATTGAACGTGGACGACGCAAGTGGCGCATTGATGACGCCCGCCTCCAGCACCGGGTCGTCGAGTGCCTGGGCGGGAGATACCCGGTGCTGCGCCGCTTCGCGCTCATGCAGCGCAGCCCGGATTTCCGGGTTGTTTTCCAGCGCTTCCCCCACCAACGCACCCAACTGGCCGGGAACCGCGGAGATGGGAGCCGCAGCAAACTTTTCAGGAGTATTCGACGCACTCTCACCCGGGGGAATATGGGGAATTTCTGATTGCACGTTTTGGGAAAGCAGTACGCATGCAACAAAATGAGCCATCAGTACGCGTGGTATGGCGGCGCGACGAACCGTCGCACTCCGGATCGTTTCCTGGAACATCCTGATCTCCTCTGGAATGGGAGTGAAACTTTAGCAGGAGGCATATCCACCGCAGAGCGGGGGCAGCCGGTTGCTGTTTTTTTGCCAAGGCCAAGCGAAGCAGGACTGGCAATTGCGGTTGACCCGCCGGCAACCGGCCGAACGACCGATGCAGCAGGCAGATTTATACTGGGGGAAACCTAGGCGAGTGGAGGACGGTGAGGCTGAGGAAGAATGGACGAAGTAAAGCGGGAGTTGAAGGACGTGATGAACGAAAAGCCCCCGAAGAGACTCAATGGAGCAGTTGCGGAGGGCAGACCGCCACCGCTTATATGGCAGACTGCTCCATCACACGGTAAATTGAAGCTTTCCTGGTCCTCTCCGGTCTGCTGGGCGAGGGAACCATTGCTGGCATCGTGTTGACTGCATGGGGTGGGAGCGGCATGAATGGAGGGCTCATCTGCGGTGGAAAGATGCAGCGCCTGCCCGGCTTGTGCGCAGAGAGGCATGATGGCTGCCAGTGCTCCTTGCAGGGGCAGCGCCGCCAAGGTCAGTGCCATTACAAGCTTCCGGAAAAATGAAGACATTTGGTTAGTATGCGCATTTTGTCCACATGGAGCAAGAGGTCTTTGCACGAAAAGCGAGATTGTGCTGTACAGTATGTATAGCTTTATCAGCTTTATCAGCTTTATCAGCTTTATCCAAGCGCTTATCTTGCCGAGCCCGGCGTCCACCTCTACTGAGCGATAGCAAAACAACGTTAAAATTCCAGGGCCGTGCTGAATATCCGCCATAAACCCTTTCCGTACACAAGACTGACGGGCCTCCTCATCCCTCTCGTTGCCCTTGTTATGACCGCAGCAATTATTTGCACGGCTTTGCCTGCTTCCGTTCATGCTTCCGGACCTCATGTTCACGGTACCGCAACGCTCGAAATTGCGATAGATGATGCAGTGGTGCACGTAAACCTGAGCAGCCCGCTGGATAGTTTGCTCGGGTTCGAGCATGCACCCCGTAATGAGAAAGAGCGTCAGGCTGTAAGGTCAATGGCGTCGAAGCTCCACCAGGTGGATAATGTTTTGGTTTTTACGCCCCAGGCACAGTGTCGCCTGGAGTCAGCCAAACTGGAGTCTTCCCTGCTTTCTTCTGAATTGCTGATGTCGAGCTTTGACAAGGGCAAAGCGGATGGGGCCGACGCGGCTAAACAGGGCACGCCGCAGATCAGGCCCCAGACAAGGTTACCCGTTCTTTCTTCCGCAACTGCTTCCCAGGCCGCTTCTGCAGATGAGCATCATGATGAACACGCCGAGCTTGAAGGAACCTGGAGTTTCAGGTGTGCAACGCCGGGAGCATTGGCCGGAGCCGAGGTACGCTTGTTCCATGCATTTCCTGGCTTGCGCCGGCTGGATGTGGCAATAGCGGGTCCGAAAGGGCAAAGAAGCGCGAAGCTTTCGCCTGCGTCCAGGCAGCTGAAATGGTAGTTAGCGTGCCGAATCTCGCCTCACATGAATCCGGCATCAAGCAGTTCGCTGTCGAGATCAAGAACCTGGTTTTCCAGTGGCCGGGCAGGAATGGTTTCAGGCTATCAATCCCCGATTTCAGGGTGCAACGGGGTGAACGCGTCTTTCTGCAAGGTGCGAGCGGCAGCGGGAAAAGCACCCTGCTCGGCTTGCTGGGTGGCGTGCTGGTGCCCCAACCATGCCGCCTGCGGGTGCTCGACACCGACCTGACAGCCCTGTCATCGGGTGCCCGCGACCGCTTCCGCGTCGATCACCTGGGTTTTCTGTTCCAGCAATTCAACCTGGTGCCTTACCTCTCCGTCCGCGAAAACGTGCTCCTGCCCTGCCGCTTTTCGCGCCTCAGGCGGCAGCGGGCGCTTGAAACGGTCAATTCCAGCGGGACAGCTCCTGGTCAGCCTGATGCTCTCGGCCGATCTGCCGACCACCTGCTCGCCCGGTTTGGACTAGGGGCGGCGTTGGCACGCCAACCGGCCAACGCCCTGTCCGTCGGACAGCAGCAGCGCGTGGCTGCGGCCCGTGCACTGATCGGGCACCCCGAACTGATCATCGCGGATGAGCCAACGTCGGCGCTCGACGCCGACCGGCAGGCGGAGTTCCTCGATGTATTGCTGGAGCGCTGCGCGGATGAGAGCGTTACCCTGATTTTCGTTAGCCATGATGAACGGCTGGCGGGGCATTTTACTCGAAGGATTCACCTGAACGAGATATCTCATCACACTGAATAACAGGAGCCGCGCTGCCTTCCGGCAGCCAATGAGCGCATTCGGCCGGGCTCGAACTGGTGCGGTACTTGGCCCTTGAGCTTCTTGCAAAACTATTGTGAACCCCATACTGCTCAGTGCTTGAGCTGCCCGCCCCGCCCAGAGCACCCATGCCTGCTTGCGCTGGACCACCACGGTTGCGTGCCCGGGTACAATGAAAACGCCGGACCGCCTACGATAGCAGCGGTGCCGAAGTTGTTCACTACCTGCACAGAGTATAGTCCAGGTTTTCCAGCGCAATCACATGAACTACTCTACGGTGACATTGACGCAAGCCTGCGCCCCTACCGGAGCATGCGCCTTATTGACGACGTTGATGCATATTTTATGCAGCCCAACTGTGAGCTTTCCCACCGAGTGGCTCCCTTTCATTGCATGGAGTACTACGGGTTCGTCACCGTCCACGTAAAGATGCACATGATTGCCGTTTGAACCCAGTGTTGCCTCGTAGACAACGTCGACTTCCGTCCTCGGACTGAATTTGGCGCCGTTCTGAGGCGAGGAAATTGTGACGGAAGCGTCGGCGGCAAGCGCGGCGGGGACATGGCTGCCCAAAATGAGCAGAGCCAGGAATGCATAAAATAGGCGCACCATTATTCTCCTTGAAAACAGTTGGACAAAATTTCATCGAAAAAAGAACCTCGTTCATTGCAATTGGCCAGAATCGGTTAGTCACCTGGATGGTGCTTTACCCATAATCCATGGGATTCCTGTCGTTTACACCCACCCAAGCTTATGCCTGATGCTACCGGACGGTTGAACTGGAACCGTGAGAATCAGCACGGATTCCACTTAAAATACTCAAGTCACTATTCAAACAAGCGGACCCCCCCTCTGGATGTCTGAGGCTTTCTTTTTCCAGAAACCGCTTCAGGACAACCGCTTCGTTATGCACTTGATCGCGCGCACCGTAGACCAAGGTAACCGTTCCTTCTTTCACCTCACTGCCTATCGACTTGAGCTGATTGGGGCGATGTCCGAACTCGGTTTGATAGCGTTCGCGAAAGCTTCGCCACTTCTCCGGGGCGTGCCCGAACCATTTCCGAAGCTCTGTACTCGGCGCGATATCTTTCAGCCACAGATCGACGTTTGCTTTTTCTTTTGTCAAACCTCGCGGCCAGAGCCTGTCCACGAGAATTCCCCGGTCATTCCCTGCCTCTGGCTCCTCATAGACTCTCTCTGTTTTTAGCTCATGTTTCGCTCTAGCACCGCTCAATAGCCTGAAAACTCCTCGGTACGAATATTGTCATCATCGACCCCCGATTCATTCAATGCCTTACGCATCGCAGCTACCATCCCCTGAGGGCCGGCGATGTAGAAAATAGGAAGCGTCAGCTCGTTGATGTACTTCAAAAGCATCGCTTTGGCGATGAATCCCACTTCACCCTGCCATTCCTGGCTGGATTTTCCCATCTCGGTCATGGTGCCAATAAAAGTGTAATGAGGGTTTTTCTCGTGTGGCCTCATAAGCTCGTCCAGAAAAGCTGCGTCCTCAGGCCTGTTGTTGGAATCAAAGACAAAAATCTCGCGCGCCACCTGGTCGTGAATGGTTTGCAGAACGATACTTCTTACGGGTGTCACGCCGATGCCGCCGCTGAGAAAAACGGCGGGAATTGCCGCATTGTTATGGAGCGTGAAGGATCCGCCGGGGCCCTCCATCTTGAGCTCCGTACCAAGCGGTATCACTTTCAGCACGCGCTTGAAGGCTGTGTCACGCATCCGTGTTGCCACCATCAGATCGTCTTCATAAGGAGCGCTCGCTAAAGAAAACCCGCGCGTGTTGCCTTCCGCGTCAGTTTCAGGCGGATCGATCAAGGTGAAATCCGCCCACTGGCCTGGCTTATAAGAAAATCCCTCGGGCTTTCCGAAACGAAATGCCATTGTCCCTGAGGCAACTTCTTCACGACCTTTCAGGATAACCTTGTAAATTGTCATCGTCCCTATCTCCTTTTTTGCGGTTCATGATTCGGTCGCTCGAAGCAACTGCGCTTCGAAACTCTTCTGAGAGCCCTTAGGCGAGCTTACTATTCCATTGCTGCCCCGACCTCAATATCAACTGAGGCTCGAGTCCTTGAATCCGCTTGAGTCCTTGAGTCCCTTTGTAACGCCTATAAGAATATGAAACGGGAAAAAATTTTTGTTCCTGACGGGTCATGCATGAAAGGGAAGAGGGTTTGAAGCAATATTTTATGGATGAAATCACCCAGATGCGGGCATACGAAACGTGAAACAAGTTTCTTCCGCATTCGATGAGACCGTCAACTCACCTTTGTGGGCGCGGGCAATTTCCGATGCAATGTAGAGCCCGAGCCCTAAACCATTCTGGCTGGAGCTAGCATCTTGACGGGTAAAAGGCTGAAAGAGTTTTTCGAGCGCCTCGGGTGGGATGGGTCTTCCACTATTAGTTACGGAGAGCTCAAATAGGTCCCGTTCAAGAAACGCGCGGACGCGGACAGGTCCTTCCGGCGAACCATGCGTCAGAGCGTTTGCCAGCAGGTTCGATAGAATTTGCGAGAGGCGGGCAGAGTCGCAATCGACGGGGTCAAGCAGGCGAAATTCGGCCTCAATCGCTCTTTTAGGCCATGCGGTACGCAATTCATCGACAACATGGCGGAGAACCGGCTCTAAAAGAACAGGCTGCCGGTTCAGCATCATCCCGCCCCCCATGCGTCCGCGCGCGAAGTCCAAGATGTTGTCGATAAGCTCGGCCATGCGTGCGGCGCTTTCTCGCATCATATTAATAAGGCCGGTGTCACGCTCGCTGAGTGGAGAGGAGACAAGGAGCTCAGCTCCACCCATTATCGCCCCCAGCGGATTGCGCAGATCATGTCCCAGGACAGCGATGAATTGCTCGCGCAGAACCGAAATTGCTTGCTCATCTGCCAGCCTGGTCTCCGCAATTGTTCTGGTATAGCGTAAATTCTCTTCGTAGAGGCGCCGATGCGTCGCTTTAAAAACTGTCACACGGATAAACTGTGGCTTGCTATCGGCATCGCGGCGTTCATACGCATTTACCAGGACGGGCAAACGTTCGTCACCCTGGCAGGCCAGCTCAAGCGCCACTTCTTCGAAAAAACCCTGCATCCGCAATAACGGAAACAGATGCGTCTCGCAATAAATTTTTCCGCCAATCGTAAGCAGTTCGGAAAAACGGAGACCCTTAAGGTTTTCGGTCGCACAACCCAGCCAGCCGGCGAGGCGCGAATTGCTCCGCAGAATTTCGCCCCTGGAATTCATTGTCAAAAAGCCGCAGCGGGAATTCTCGAAGAAATCTTCGAAATCCTCCTGGAGAGGATGCAAAGGCGAGTGGTCGGCGGGAACCGCCATTTACAAAAAGGCCTTCATGGCAGCGATAGTTTCTTCCGGAGCGCTGAGGTTCGGGCAATGCCCGCTGGCTTCCATCAAAACAAGCTTACTGTTCGGCATTTGACGGTGCATGTATTCACCGACAACCTGGGGGGCGATGGCATCGTTCGAGCATTGTAGAATTAATGCGGGAATAGCGACGTCAGCCAGAATACTACGGCAATCGGAAAGAAAAGTAGTGCGAGCAAATTGCCTGGCGATTTCGGGGTCGGTGCGGCAAAAACTATTGACCAATTCCTCGCCCAACTTTTTGCAGTCGGGGCAACCCATCAAGATGGGCGCTACCGTCATAGACCATCCCATGTGATTACTATCGAGGGATTCCACGATCTCTTCGACCTGAGCCCGTGTGAACCCGCCGATATAGTCACCCTGGTTAATATAGGACGGCGAAGGCGCTACCAGAACGAGAGCTTTGAATATATCCGGCGCTTTGGCCGCCGCCATAATGCCCATCATCGCGCCGACGGAATGTCCCACGAACACCGCATCCTTCAATCGGAGTTCACGGGCTATTTCGATAATATCCTCGGCATATCCTTCCAGGGTATCGTACTTCTCCCGAGAATAGGCCGTCAGGTCGGAACGGCCGGCTCCAACGTGATCGAACAAAATGGTTTGATAGCTATTTGCGAAAGCTGGGGCCACGAAACGCCACATGTTCTGGTCGCAACCAAAGCCGTGGGCGAACATCATAGGCGTCGAACCTTTGCCTCGTACAATGACGTTATTACGTTTTAGTGGGCTCATGATAAAACTCGTCCGGTATTCCTTTCCGATAGGGACACTCGGGAAAGATTGATACCTTTATCGACTAATCAAGATCGGTAAATCTTGACGCTTCAATATCTTCTGCTGAGAAACACTTGTTTCCCCAGCCTGGCTGTCATGGAGAAACAATCGTAACTAAAACAACTCGACTTGAATCCGGTAGCCGGAGGAACATCGGGTTTTTGAAATGAGGAGTGCGAGGCCTTGGAGAACATGCGCTCGTTCCAAGCTTTTAAATATAAGTCCCTTTTTTGATCCAGGTTGCATCAAGATCGGCATTTCCGACTGCAGCACTGTTGCTCAATTGGGGCAATGCGCTTGTCACGCCATCCGGTATGCTGCCCTCTTCATTAACCGCATTCGGCTCAGCAATCGCGCTGCACTTGGAGCGGTCTGCCAATTGCACCAGTGTTGCGTCAATCACCGCACCATAAGCGTGCTTGACCATAAGGCCGTGAGCTTGCAACTGGGCGTTTATGAGTCCAAGCAATCCGCCAAGCTTGTGTGTCGTAATGAGGAAACTGCGAAAGCGGTATAGCAATGCCTCATCCGGTACATCGTTAGCCAGGCTTAAGCCGCAGAAATACATGAAGTCGATCCGCACCCTTAGTGCTTCTTCAAGCTTCAGGTCCGATAAGCTGTGCCACTGCCCCAATAGCACTGCCTTGAACATAGTCAATGGATCAACGGACTTTTGTCTTTCGGCCCGGTTGGCTTCACGCTTGCAGAGTTCAAGCAGTTCGACACGGAGTCCTTCCCAGTCAATAAGCGCATGGACTTTGAGCAATGCGCTGTCGCGTCCCACGCGTGCATCCATTTCCATCGCTCCAAAACTCATCTGCATCGGATTGCGCCTCCTCTATCACTGTTGTAGAAAACGGTTCCTGGCAGTTTCCAGCTTCCTGACTTGCGTCAGATTTTTTGCAGTCTGATACGGTTTTTTTTCCATATTGCTCGGCATAACACCCACTGAAAAGGCTCTTTTTTGAGCTATGTTCCGGGCTACGCTTAACCTAGGAACGCGAAAGAAGTGCAGCAGGTGAATGCACGCTACCAACCGAGGGATACTTTGTCAACATTATTATGTCTAAAGTATTCGGATATGTAACAGTACGTTAGTACTTTTCTTATGGGTATAGACGGGAGAACGCGATGCTCAAAAGACCGCAAGAGACAGTACCAGGGGCACTGCAAAGCCCGAAAAAAGCTTTATTTAGATAATCGAGGTTAACCTACAGGAGGATCAGAACATGTCCGACCCCGCCACGCAAGACCGTGCCGCCGGCGCCATCATGGGCGCTTTTATCGGGGATGCCTTAGGCGTCGGCCCTCATTGGTGCTACGATCTCGCAGTGCTTCGTTGCGACTACGGGCAGTGGATCACGACCTATGCCGATCCCAAGCCGGGTTCGATACCATAGCGATCTCAAGGCTGGTCAGTTCTCGCAGACGGGCATCATTCTCCGGTTCATGCTGCGTTCACTTATCGAGCGCGGCAGCTATGATGAGGCGGACTTCTGTCGGAGCATGGATGAGGAAATCTTCCCGTTGCTCAACGGCATGCCGGTGAACGGACCGGGATATACCCAACCGTCGATTCGGGATACATGGCGCAAGCGTGTCCAGCAGAACCAGCCATGGGGGCAAATGGGAGGCGAGGCGGATACCACCGAAGCGATAGGGCGTACGCTCGCTCTCGCGGTTCGCTACGCCTTCCAGCCGGAGGAATTGGCAGCCACCATTTCCAGCAATACCCGCCTCACCCAGATCGATGATATCGCGGTTACCCTGACTGTCGCGTACGGCGCGGTGTTAAGTCTCCTGGTCCAGGCACAAGCTCAACAGGAGCCTTTCGGGCAAGCTCATGCGATTATCAAGGGCGGGAAAACTGCCTTTCCACACGATAACACATACCGACCTGCAGCCGCCCCAGACGGACTATCCGCGGAAAAACGGGCACTTCGCCTCTCCGAATGCCCTCCTCACGCCCTCATATGTCGCGACGGCCGCGATGGACCCGGATATACGGATAGAGCCTGCATGGAAAGTCTCCGTCGTTTATGACATGAGCTGCGCTATTTATC
>DASSHJ010000103.1:0-4850 GCA_035692965.1 Nitrosospira sp.
CCGCCTGCCAGATCTCCACCAGCCAGCGCATCTGGTCTTCACGGCTCGCATCGATATGCACCTCAGTCACCGCCAACGGCAACTGGTACCGCTCCCACGCTTCCTCAAGCAACGGACCAATCCCAGGGGTGGGCGCAGCCAGCGCACGAGCCGGTTCCATATCAATATAGCTATGGCTACGGCACTTTGATACGGGCCACCCGTTATAGCGCTCGATGCGATGATCCAGCCAGCGTTCGCTGGTGATGTAGTAATTGATGCCGATGATGTCGGGGGGGCAGGTATTGTCCCTGAACCAGAGAATTTCGCTTGCATCGATTCCCGTACCCGTGAGGTAGTCCCAGAGGGCATGCTCCGCGTCGACCTTGCCGCACAGCAAATCCCACCCCAGCCAGCGCCGCTGATTGTAGAAATTCGCAAGCTCGGATAACGGTGGGGTGGAATAAATCTTGCCTAGATCGTCCGTCTGGACAAGCTTCGCGATGGGGTTGATTTCACGGATGGCGCGCATCGAAAGCACCACCGCGCGGCACTGGTTGAGCAGGGCCTGAACGAAAAGGCGATCATCATCCTTCCCGTGCGGGTACCAGAAACCGTACAGGCCACTGAACCTCGCCGTCGTCAGCGGCTCGTTCACGGGTGTGTAATATTCCACCCAGGGGTAACGGCTTGCCACTGCTCCTGCATATTCAGCAAGACGTTCGGCGAAATGAGGATCGATCAGGCTCGTGTCGGAGAGTCCGCTGCCGTGGTGCACCAGGCCCACGATCGGCGCAATGCCATGTTCCTTCAACGCAGGCAGGCGTGCATCCGGCCACGACCAATCCGCCTCATCGATCCCATTCGGAGCCACATGTTCCCACAACACCGGGTAACGGATCGCGCGGATCCCCAGCGAAGCAAAGCTGTCGATGTCGCTTGCCCGCTCCGTATGTCCATTGCGCTCCAGTTGGCTGAAATACGTGTCCTGCACCCGATTGATCGTGCATTCCAGCCCACCCCAAAGCATCAGTTCCGTGCGTGATTCCCTAGTCTCCGCGTTCTGTTTCCCATTCATTGCAAATCGCACCTCAACAGTGGTTGTTGAACTTCAATATGCTTTCCGCCGCAAGGGCGTCAAAAATCTTCCGGTACCAAGCACTCGAACTATCACTGGGGTACCGAGCCGGTCTTGCGGGAGGGATGGCAAACCTGGAAGCTTTATCCGCAAATGCCTGATACCGGCTATATGCACGCCAGCGACACTACGAACTGCTGCGGAACTGTTCAGGACCGCGATGATTGGAAGACAAATCTTCTCGCTCGGCTCGGCAGGATGGGGGCAGTTCTGGCGAACTGATAGGGATATTAAGAGCAAATCATGGTCTTGGATCAACTAATTAGACGGCAATAACGACCTTATATTCAAGCATCCGGGGACAAAAGGTTTCCTGTATTAGTCGGCGATTCAAGGGGAGTATTCAGGAACACTTCATATAGATAACTCCGGTTTAAAGGCGTTGAATTACCTCCGGCCGCCTGAGAGACGCAGCGAGAGGGCATCAGCGTGCAGATGAATGAGTAACGATTTGCGCGAGTTGCTGGCAGGGGAGCGGCGGAACGCCGGGTCAGGAACAGACCGAGCGTTCAACCGGAAGATGATGCAATGGCAACGTGTCTAAGACTGCCTGGTCATGACTAAAACTGCTTGGCGACAGGATCAGGTAAATAAAGCTGCGTAGGACTTGTTTCAAGGTCTTTAATAACCCCCCGATCCCCCTCCGGATTGACCACCGGAGCCCGACTGACCTGACGACGGACGATCACTGTTTCCCTGTCCGCTGGAAGAACCCGAGGAAGAACCCATTTGGCCGGACTGGCCGGACGACTTTTGTCCTGAGCTGGATTGCCCACTCATACCCGATTGTCCTCCCGCTGAACCCCCTTGAGAACGCATCTGGGATCCCGATTGCGAACCACCCTGCCCCGATACCGATCCTCCTTGCCCCTTCATATCGCCATACTGCCCCGTCTGGTCTCCTGCTCCGGCCGCGTAGGTGCCGCCGGCGGTGCCGAACATGATCGTCCCTACCAATACCGCGCATCGTGCCGTATTTTTCAGAGTAAAGTTTTTCATGATGCCCTCCATGTCATTAATCATTAATCAGCAAAATTGCAATGACATGCTAACCCCATCGCAGAATCGTTCCGTACGCTTCCGTACGAACTCTCGAAAAGAGCGATGCCACGCAAGCCGGCCACCCCTCGGTCAGCGGTCATGCAGATGGAATTCATACTGATCCCCATGCTTCAAATAGATGATTTTATCCTTGAGGCCCGCCTGCTCCATCTCCTTCTCAAAGTCGCTGAGCGGAGATTTGAAGACGTCATAATCGTTGTAGTGAATAGGAATTGCCTTTTCCGGCACGATTATCCGCATCATTTCGACCCCGTCTTTCCCATTCATGGTTACCGTCACGAGTCCGAGCAGCTTGGTGCCCCCAAGATGCAGCAGCGCCAGATCCACCCCGGGATACCGCTTTGGAATCTGGTTAATATCATTGAAGACCATCGTGTCTCCGCTTATATACATGCGGTACTCCCCCGGCCGGCCCTTGTTGGCAAAATCAAGGATAGAGCCCATCACTTCCGGTAAAAGCTTCGCAACGACAGGGGGTCCGTGACGTCCTGGCATCGACGTGATGCTTAGCGCGGCGTCCCCTTTCTCAACAGTGAACGTTTCCCACGTTTCCAGTGGATAAAGCTTCAGGAAACCGAGTCCTTCGAGAATTTCGACAGCCTGGGTCGTCGTCACTATAGGAATATTTCGGTCGAGATTTTTCTGAACATACCTGTCGAAATGATCCTCGTGCATGTGAGACAGCACGATCAGATCGATCGGCGGCAGGTTCTGCAGTTCGATAGCTGGATTCGTGAGCCGTTTCGACGTCAAGCGATATCCAAGGTGGACATGGTCCCCAGCATGAAGAAAATTCGGATCCGTCAAAATAGTTAATCCCGCATAACGGATAATAACCGTCGCCGTCCCAACAAAAGTAATTGAACCGGAATCGAGCGGCGCCATATTTTGCGCCTCATTTTGCCCCTCACTGCGTCGCTCCTCCCCAGGAGCGGAGGGCAAGATCAGAAAATATTTGCTTCGTACCGCTCCTTCATCGGAACGTTTCTCTCCGCCGCTTGCTGCTCCATGCGCTGCGCGGTCCCCATCAGCTGGGGGTACCGCTGGCCTCGTCGCATTTTTGAATGTTAAGTTTTTCATTGATCCCTCCATGTCATCATCGGCGGATGACATGCAACATGCTAACCACATTGCAGGACCGTTCCGTACGGTGGCATACCAATCAGGGAAAGACGGAATTAGCGAAGGAAAAAGGCGGGGCTAGCCAGGAAAAACAGCAGCGTCAACTGGAGTCGGATGATATGGAACCGGTAAATGGAATAGTTACGCCTCTCCTACGGCCGCCAGCTGGATGCAACATGCATTTAATCCATCTTTTCCCTCGGTTCTGAGAGGGGAGGGAGCGAGTGTGGGGGTGTTGGCAAACCGGGACGACGGCCGATCAACTTCTGCTATTGTCCTATGCGTAAGGGATAAACTCCAGCCCGCGTGGAAAAGCCGGATCACATCAGACCGACAGTAAGTGTGGCTTACCGAACAGAATCGATGCTGCATGCAGCGTACTTTTGCCGCTGTTCGAATTGCAGACAAGAGGGATCAATCTCGTTGCCGCTCGCACACACATAGTCGATTCAACCCATTACCTCAACGGAGGCGGTATGCCAACAACCCAAGGCGCCAGCACGCACAAAACCACGACACGACGCAGCACGACAAGCAAGGCAAAGGACGCGATCAAGCTGCTGACCGACGATCACAACAAGGTTAAAAAGCTTTTCAAGGAGTATGAGAAACTAGCCAAAAAGAATGAGTCGGAAGGCAAGGAAGAACTGGCTCAGCAAATCTGCGAAGAGTTGAAAATCCATTCGCAACTGGAGGAAGAAATATTTTACCCGGCTGCACGGGAAGCTATTAAAGATGATCGCTTGATCAACGAGGCGACTGTCGAGCATGGAGCGGCGAAAGACCTAATGTCTGAATTGGAATCCATGAAGCCTTCCGACCCGATGTACGATGCGGTCGTAATCGTACTGGGCGAATATGTGAATCACCACATAGAGGAAGAACAGGAGCAGATATTCCCCAAGTGCCAGAAATCTAAAATGGATCTCGAGGAAATCGGTTCCGAGTTGGCGGAGCGTAAAGAGGAATTGCAGAAAGATTGAGGTTGAACAGACAAAGGCGGCCGGGCTGCTTCATCTCCCGTCCGCCCTTTTCTGGACAACATCAGGCGGGTGAATGTTTACCGGCGACTCGGTCTCATTTCTGAAGGTTCGCCGACTCGTTTAGTGCGTTGGAAATACCGATCCTGAAATCCATAGCGCATTAGCAAAATGGGGGATGGAAGCATAGCCAGTTCTCGCCTCCGCGCTGCCACTTCTAATTTGCTGTTTTTCGCATCATTTGTTTACCTTCCACTCAGCTTGGGCTTCGCTAACCGCTTTCCCAACCGCTTCTCCAGCATGAATTCACGCCTTCGGCCCTGACGGTGCAGTTTCTCCACTATCTCGAATCTCCCGCTCCAGGAAGTAATTCAGCAGCGTTCGAAGCGCAGCAATCGCCGCAAGCTTCCCGATCTCATCCCATGTAGGCGCAATGGCTGTCCGCAGGATATCAGCCCCGAGCTCAAATTCGAGCGCCAGAGAGAGCCATCTCCCCAGCCTCAAACGGACCTCGACTTTTCGTTGCTCCGGCTCTGGAGGACGTGCAAAAAACAGGTGGATTGCCTTGA
>DASSHJ010000104.1:0-3485 GCA_035692965.1 Nitrosospira sp.
CAAACTGAACAGCGAGCGGCGCGCCCACAGGGCTGAAGGTTTTTTCTGGAGCTTGCGGCACGCGCGCTCAAAAAGAGGGTGGCTCGACGTCAGTTTCCTGAAGCGAAGCCGCGTTCGTTTCACGACCGGGTTGGTAAATAATACTGTTCCCAGTGATCGGTTGCCCAGCCCGCTCAATCCCCGCCATGCACCCCGCAAGTCCTTCCGCGCTACGACCGAATGGGCGAACACGACCGGGGTGCTGCCGCAATATAAGTAGACTTCGCGAACCAACGCCAGTTCTTTCCGCCGCAGCTTCATCAGGGCCAGTTCGTCTACGCTCGCAGTAGCCAGCGACTGGAATACTGGTTTGACCTGAAAACACCCATGACAGCGTTCCTGGATAAGCTGCGTGAGCGATCCGCTGTTCTGCAGCCAGCCGCGAGCACGTGAAGATATCAAGGATGGTGCGGGATGCCATGCGGTGGACCTGGCAGCATTCATTCGGCGAACAGAAAAGGGTGAATTATGCCGCATAACGCAGAGATATTGTTTTTGCGATCACCAAGCTACCCGTACCTGATGGAGTCAGCCAAGAGTTAAAGCGCAACCCTGGACCCTAATTCGGTGGATGGAAATAGTTTCGTTTCAAAGCGGACCGGGCAGGAAAAGCGCGGCAAAAAGATGGGTGGCAAAAGGATGAACGGAGGGACAACGGTGGCATATAAAAGCGGGAGTTACTGAAAGCGAATCTTCAAAGGCAAAGGCTTCAGCGAAATTTTTTGAGCGACGCCGCCGCTATTCCATAGATCATTACCGCCAGGAGAATGACCGCTGCAAAGCCGAGGTGGATAGCCAGGAGTGTGGCCAGGACAGCGCCCACGACCGAAGCGAAGCCATTGAAGGCCCAAGCCCAGGGTATGGCGGGCGTGGATATCGCGGCCAACCGTGCCATGCCAGTTGGAAAAGGCATTCCCATACATACAGCAAGCGGAGCGATCAGTGCCACGGAAATTGCAATCCTTGCCGCGTCGGACAAATGGATGAGTGTCTGGAACACGCCCGGCAGGATGGCCAGATAAAGCAACGACAAGCTTCCTATCCCCAGCACAGCCAACGTCAAGCGCTGGTTATTGTCGGCCTTTTCCAGCCGTAGGCCGGCAAGCCTGCTTCCCAGGGCCGCAAATACCAGGAAAGCGCACAGCACAACCGCCACTGCATAAAGCGGGTGTGACAGGAACAGCAGGAATTTCTGGATGAAGGCGATTTCCATGAACATGAAAGCCATGCCAATAGCAAGAAAGTAAATCGCCACCGGGGCGGAGGGGAGGCTTCGGCGGGCACGCGATGCGGCAAGCGGCGTCAGGATGAGAAGAATGCTTGCGGCAAGGGCCTGTATCAACGTCGCAACCAGTAAAGGGTAGCTCCAGTCGAGCAGGGGCATTCCGCCCTGCCTGCGTAACGCGAACAACTCCTCTACGGTACTCCATTTGAAGAAACGGAAGAAATAAGGCTTGTCGTCGGTCGCTGGCTCGATATAAAACTTGTACCGATCCATGAAATCCTGCTGTTGCGGGCCGAGCAAGGCTTCGGCCCCCTCGAAAAAGTAGGGTGTGTCCAGCACGTTGTAGTGGTTGGCTTCATTTGCGCGCATTCCTGGGTAATAGGCCACGTCAAACGACCGCTCCGCACTGAACTGCTTGATCGCTTCGATTTCCCGCCTAGTGAAATCGCTGTTCTTGATCAGAAGTGTTACTGTTTTCCAGCTACGTACCATCGCCAGACGTGCGGAAGGATTGGAAATCCCCTCGCGCTGCAGGGCAAAAACCGCAGTGGCAAACAGCTTCAAAGTATCACGCGGCGGCAGGGAGAGCCAGCGGGTGACGGCCAGCAGTCCATTGGGTTTCAAGCGGCTCAGGTAGGTCTGAAGCGCCTCGACGGTATACAGATAGCTTTCACTCAGCCCGTATAGCCCGGCGGAGGCGACCCCGAACGAATCAAGCAGGGCAACCTGGATCAGGTCAAAGTGCTGCGCAGTGGAGTTGGCGAAGCCGCGCGCCTCTGACTCGTACACATACACATCCGGCAGGCCATACAGATTCCCGTCAAAATCTTGGAAACGGTTGCTGCGTACCAGGTCGATGACGTTGCCGTCCAATTCCACTGCGTCGATTCTGCTCGCATGATGATAGATTGCCTGCAATACGTCGCTGCCAGCTCCCGCGCCGAGGACCAGCACATGTGGTTGATATGGATATGTTGGCGGCGATTCATGCCGGTGTTCAAGCACATGGTAGGGCAATGCCGAGGTAACCTGGTCGAGATAGGCAAGCGGTTGGAGCCTCCCGTCGAAACGCGTCAGGGCGGAGGGGCCATTGCCGTCCACAAAAATGCCCAATTGGGGAGGCGGCTCGTCCGTCGAATTGAGGCTCATCCCTGGGGCGGAGCGAAGGGGGATACGAGTATTTTCGACCACCGTGATTTGCCCCAGCGGACTTGAGCTTTGCCCGATCACCCGCGCTCCGGCAACATTCAGCGTCTGGCTCAAGTCCTTGTATGGAGAAGGATGTAGTTGTAGCCAATTGCCTGAAGGTACTGCAACTGCGGCCAAGGCAAGCCCGAGAAGGACCATTGGAAGCCATTTTTTCTTCATTGACAGCTCGACGACCGCAATTGCGGCGGCCAGCAATGCCAACGCGCTCAGGACGAACAGTAATTTGAGGGGTGGCAAGAGAAACAGAAGACCAATGACGCCCAAAGTGCCCGTACCCGCGCCCAGGATGTCGGACGCATAGATTCGATCTGCTTCCCGCCCGAAGCGGAACCAAATCATGCCGATGCTCAGCCCCCCCAGAAAGAAGGGCAGCATCATCAGCAGATAGATGCCGAGCAGCCGGGCAAGCTGGGCCGTGTCCCACAGCAATTCGAGCGGATTGTAGGGAATCTGTTGGGCAAGCAGGAATGCGGTGGGCATCAACAAGCCTGTTCCGGCGGCAGCGCTGACGTACACCGGTCCGAAATGAGGACCAATTTTTTCCTTCAGCAGGGCAAGCGCGGTACCGCTCGCCCCATACCCCAGCATGGCCGCGCTGATAATCATGTAGGCGAAGTGATGCCACAGTACGATGCTGAACAGGCGTGTCAGCACCACTTCATAGGCCAGCACGCACGCGGACAATAATGCGATTGCGATAAACGGAGGCCGCGCGCGCGAGAGTGGCAACATGTCAGAACCCGGCGTAAGTTTCAGCCCCGCTTTTTAGTTCGATACCTGTAAGCGAAGGCCGGACGACATCTATTTTTAGTGAGAGCCCGTCAGAGGGACGAAGGCGACCGGTAAAATCTGGCGAGTGGTTATGGAGCCATCTGCCCGTTTCTCCACGAGCATCAGGTACTGAGTCATGAATTGCATGCCCAGGGGGATTACCATCCGCCCACCCGGCTTCAGCTGCTTGAGCAGCGGGGGCGGTACCTGTCCGGCTGCAGCCGTCACGATGATGCCGTCG
>DASSHJ010000105.1:0-23155 GCA_035692965.1 Nitrosospira sp.
GGGGTTCGATTCCCCCTCCCGGCACCAATTTCAGAATGTAAACTCCTTAGTTTAACTAGGGGCCTGTTAACACTTAAATTGCTTCCCCATAATCCATCGTGAGGCGCATCGAATTTAAGCTCGGCTCTTAGCGCCTCCATGATAATAAGGTGAAACGCTTGCGTCCGTGGCTGAGTTGTTATCCACAATTTCAAACCTCGCAGGGGAGTTAAGGTAGAAGCAATTCCACCGTGCTCCAATGCGGTAAGCGATCATAAATTTTGCTTTGCAACGTGCCTGGATTCGCCGAAATGTAAGGTAAGGCAATTGCCATCACATTGGGTCTTCTCTTGCAAAGTCTTTCATTACCTGCGTGACCCGGTTCTTTTCTTCTTGGGTGACGAATTTGCCCACCATACTATAGGCAATTCTTTGTAGCTCCTGCCCCGCCTGGTCATAATCACCCTGCTGACAAGCCTGCTCTATTTCGTTGCAATGCCTGATCCACGCTGAATTAGCCGCACTTTGTTCATTCTCGCGAGGAAGCCATACGTAGTGATGACCCAGTAGTGTCCGCGGCCGAGGTACGGGAACTCAAGAAGCGCATTCGCGAGTTGGAGCGCGTGCTGGGCAAGAAAACCCCGGAGAACGAGATTCTCTACTGAAGCGGTGAAGCTTGCCCATGAAAAAACTGATCTCGCGCATGCCCTTGCTGCCACAGGATGATTCGCTATGAAGCCATTGCAGACACGATGGTGTTGCCCGTTCCCATCTATTGAACGGATGAAGCCGAAAACACAAGCCGGCTGCAGTCGCTACAACAAGGCCGACGATGCCTGACTGTTGCCTCTGATTCGCGAGCTTGTGGATTGTCGCATGACTTACGAATACAGAAGGATTTGTCCCTGCTTAACCGCAAGCTCGGTGAGATGGGCAAGTCTGCTGACAACCACAAAAGGGTCTATCGCATCACGTGACAGAATGGACTGCTGCTCGCCCGGCATACGGGCAAGCAGCGCATGCTGTCTCATGAAGGAAAAGTCGGCACCTTGCGCTCCAGTTGCGCTGGTGCTCCAATGGTTTTGAGATTTCCTGCTGGAATGGCCAGGTAGTGCGCGTTGCCTTTGCCCTGGATTGCTGTGACCTTGAAATCATCAGCCATGTGGCTACCGCCGACGGTATCCGTGAGATGATGCGGGATCCGATGGTTATATCAAAGCGCTTTTTTCTGCGCCGCGCACGTTGGAACATGACCCATATCCAGCTCGATCAGGGTCTTTGCCACATCCGCGACTACGGCGGCAACCATGCGTTGCACGCCCTCTACAACACCTTCGACGCCTCCTATAACGGGCTCCGCAATGGCTGCGTAACATGCGGCGCTGCGGGCATGGACAGGACGTGTAATCGTCCAGCTAAATCTTGCCTTTACACTGTCGTCGACTATCGCATCGAATTGGGTAAGCTCAATTGCAATTCTATAGCTGGCTTGACCAGGTGCACGGGTTCCGCGTGCGCCGTTTACAGCTCCGGTTTGGTTAGCAATACCAGAGGCGAACGCGTCCCGCAATTCATAGTTAAAGGCCGATGACCAACGATCCTGTTCAAGAATGAAAAGCTGTGTTTCGGTACCAGATTCTCTGAAACGTACAACCAGTTGCGGGCGGGCAAGCCGTTCTGGAACATTGACCGGCAATATGTCAATGAAAATCGGGGCAGACGGATCTCGTGGCAGGGCCTTTACCTCGGGAGGCTCGGACCGAACCGACAGCGTATAAAACCGCGTCTCCGGAATCGCTGCACACCCAGCCACCGTTATGGCTGTTATCAGGGCAAATACGCTGCCCCTTAGGGCCGTCATTGTTTATCTCCCCGCCTGCCTCGAATTACCGCTTCAGGATGACGCTCCAGATAATCCGTCAATACTCGAAGGGAAACCGCTGCCCGCGTTAATTCCTGCAGCGTCTGACGTAAATCCCGCTGGAGCGGAGCATCATCAGATAGGGTACGCTCAGCGGCATCCAGCATGTCACGCACGTCTCTCATTGCCATTGCCATTTCCGGCGCCACATCATTATTCAATTTCTCCGCCAGCTGTCCCGCGCTGTTCAGCGTGCCCTGGAGGATTTTTAACGACTCCTGTAACTCGCTGCCGATTTGATCGAAGGGTACCTTGCTCAACTTGAGCGCGATCTCGGAAATCTGCGTCTGAATTTCCTCTCCACTTCTTGGAATAGTGGGCAATTCCAACAGCGCATGGCCATGGTCCACCTCCGCTTTACTTCTCGAAACATCTCTTTTTGTTACCGCGAATTTAGGAAAGAAATCGAAGGCAACATAAAGTTGACCGGTAAGGATATTGGCGGTTCGTAATTGTGCGCGCAAGCCGCGATCGATCATAAACTGTAAACGCTGTTGCGCTGTGTACTTCGATTCTTTTCGATACTCCGCATATTTTTGGCCCAAGCGCTCCGGATAAATTTGAACCAGTACGGGCATCCTGAATTCTTGCTGCTTCGGATCGTACTCAATACCGATCGACTTAACCTGTCCCAACACCAGCCCCCTGAAATCAGCATCAGCACCAGGTCTGAGACCCCGCACCGATTGCTTGAAATTCAGCAATATCATTACCGCTTCCCCATCCGGCCCCTTTAACGCTTCAGTCTGGTTTTCCGCCAGCACAAAGGCAGTATTCTCCTTGGCAGGAGGGCCGGAATTGTCATCCGGAGATTGGAACGACAAGCCGCCAAGCAGAACGGTGGTCAGCGATTCCGACTTAAGCGTCAGGCCTTCCGCATTAATTTGCATATCGATGCCGCTCGCATGCCAGAAGCGTGTATTGATACTCACAAGCTTGTCATAGGGCGAATTAATGAATATCCGGATGATGACGCCTTTGCCATTGTCATCCAGATCATACGCGGTTACTTGCCCCACTTTGATCCGCCGGAAATAGACAGGCGAACCTATATCCAGCGAACCCATATCGGCGGCGTTTAAAAGATACTGCTTCCCGGATATGTCGCGCGTGACGATGGGCGGTGTCTCAAGTCCCACAAATTTGTCTGTCAGCTCCGTTGAAATGCCGGCATCGGCCCCGATGTAAGCGCCAAATAGCAAGGTTGCAAGTCCTGACACCTGCAAACCTGAAACACGTGGACGAACGACCCAAAAACGGCTGTCGGCTGCGGTAAAACTTTTGGCTTCCTTCTTCAATCGCACGGTTACCAGAACGTGAGTGCGATCTTCGCTGAGCGCAATTGACTGGACTGTGCCGATCTCCACTTCTTTATACTTGACCTTGGTTTTGCCAGCCTCGAGTCCTTCGCCAGATCGAAATGTGATGGTGATCTCAGGGCCGCGCTGAACCCAGGTCTGAACCATAAGCGAAACTCCGATAACCGCGGCAAGTATCGGAATCAGCCAGATTAACGAGGAGACCCAGTTTCGCTGGCGCACCTTGTCAGGTAAGGGGAGGCCTTCGGCAGAATTACCCGCCTCGTCTTGATTCATGTGGGTTTCCGGGCTCATGTTCAGTCACGTCCCACATCAGACGGGGATCAAAACTGATCGAAGCAAGCATGGTGAGTACCACAACGGCTGCAAAGGCGGCGATACCTGCTCCAGGGTGCACCACGGCAAAGCCTTTAATCTGTACGAGTCCGGTCATCAGCGTTACTACAAAAACATCCAGCATCGACCAGCGGCCAATTACTGCGACAAAGCGATAAAGTTTTGCTCGCAGCAAGAGGCCTTGCCTGCTGCGCCGCTGTATTGCGATTAATAGCAAGGTAATGACCGCCAGCTTGAATAGAGGCACCACAAAGCTGGCAATAAAAACAATAAGCGCCAATACCCATGAACCGGAATTCCAGAAATAAATGACGCCGCTCATGATGGTGTCTTGCTGCTCCTTGCCGAGGAAAGGGATGGTTATCATGACCGGCAAGGTATTCGCAGGAACATACATGATGTAGGCAGCGATAAGGAAAGCCGTTGTCCGGTTGAAACTGTCGGGTTTCCGTATGGACAATCCTGAACCGCAGCGCCCACAACGATCATGAGCTTTTACATCTTCCCACAAGGTGGCGCAGTGAGGACATGACGCCATGCCCAGCTTCGCCGCAGTCTGTACAGAGAAGCCGCTTATAGGCAATCCGCTCTCTGGTGGCTGACTGGCTGGTTGAACAGTTCTAACAGTTCTATTTGCCGGCATGCTTTTTTCCCTTTTTTTCCTGTAAGGATATCTGCCTGATATAGATATGGCGCGGGTCAAACGAAAACACTGAGGTCAGCAGGAAAGCAAGAGCACCAAATGCCCATAGCGCGATCCCAGGCAGTACGGTTGCCATACTCGTCAGTTTGACAAACGCAACGATGACGCCGAGTAGAAATATCTCCACCATTACCCACGGTCGCAAGATTTGGATCAAGCGCCCCGATAAATTGAACGCGGCTGGATATCCGGATCTTCTCAGTCTGATTGGTAAGGCAAGCAAATAAATCAAAGCCAAAAGTTGAAACAAGGGAAACAGAATTGTTGTAGCCAACACCAAAAATGCTACCAAGGGCATTCCCTCAGCATTCAAGGAATGTACCGAGCCTATCAGCGTCGCCTGGCTAAAATCACCCCGTACCTCCAATTGAAGGATCGGAAAGACATTGGCAATGATGTACATACACAAGCCGGCAATCGACAGTGGTAAAACATGCCTGCGGAGAGCATGCCTGTCGCGTTCCAATTCGGCACCACAACGACCGCACAGCGCGACTTCGCTGGGACCCAGCGCTAATTTGCGGTAAACCGCATCACATTCTTCGCAAGCGATCAAGCCCGACACTTCCCGCATGGTTAATTTATTGAAGATTGTCTTTCAAGATCCTACGATTTGGACTCCAACTCCGCATTCCGGAAATGATGACTCATCCGAGTTCGCATAACCCTACCTATATACTGTAGTAAATATGGATGCTTGCAGCGGTGCCAGCAGGGAATCGAACGGGCCGTGTGCTGAACGGTTAAATCCAATCGCGGGTCTGTAGTTACGGAGTTTTGATCGACACCCACATGGAGTTTTGATATGCATCATCCCGTTGTCCTCATCACTGGCGCGC
The DNA here is from genome assembly GCA_035692965.1 of Nitrosospira sp. GTDB lineage: Bacteria > Pseudomonadota > Gammaproteobacteria > Burkholderiales > Nitrosomonadaceae > Nitrosospira. Next base: position 5,098 of record DASSHJ010000105.1, read on the forward strand.
TCACGGGCACTGGCCGTGCCACCGCCGTTGCCTTCGCCAAGGAGGTGCACGCCTGGTCGTGAGCGGTCGTCGCGAAGAGGCTGGACATGCGTTGGCCGCCCGGAATTGCGCGTGCTTGGCGCTGAATCTCTCGCTGCCGACCATGAGCAGTCGGCGTATCTGGAAAGCGGTCGTGAACCTCTACCGCTCGAAACTTCGATTCCAGGGGTTTTCGCCATTGGCGATGCACGTGCCAGCTCAACAAAATCGGACTTTCCTTCTTCGTATGGCCGCTTCATAACGGCTGTAAGGAAATTGGGGTGAAATAATGCCTCAAACCAACATCCACGCGGCATCATCAACCCTCCATAATATCGCTCATCAGCAGTGAAACTAACTTTGCGAGGTTCAGCCATATCGACGGCAAGCATATCCTCCAAGTTGTTTCACCATGTCCTGCCTGAGTGGGCAAGATTCAGCGAGATCAGCCACTGTAGACCGTCAATCGTACTGTTATAACCGAATGATCGATCGATCCGAGATAGCGGTACAGTTAAAAACCCAGTCCAGGACTAGCGACCGGAAAAGCGAGCTGTCCTATGCGACGTGGTTCTCCCGAAGGAGCAATCATGACCATCCAGAAATTAAGTTTTATCTTCTATCTCGTGACAGCGATATTGATTTCTCTGCTCGCCCTTTTCATCGGCCTCCGTTTCTTCGAACAGCGGGAGCTGGAACATTTCCGGGAGATGCGCTATGCATCGTTTCTGGCGGTTGACGAACTGCGTCAGTCATCCGATGATCTGACGCGGATGGCACGGGCCTATGTCGATACGGGCAATCCCCAGTTTGAGCGAATGTATTGGGAGATACTTGCGATCCGCAACGGGGAGAAGGAACGGCCCCTGCACTATGAACGCAGTTACTGGGATCTTGTTACCGGTGATCCTGGCTTGCAACCCTCCCCAGCAGGCCAGAAGATTTCTTTACGAAAGCGGCTGGAGGAGCTCGGTTTCACCCCTCAAGAATTCGCAAAACTTCAGAAAGCTGAGGACAATTCCAACCAGCTGGTGCAATTGGAACACAGGGCGTTCAACTCGATGAAAGGACTGTTTCAAGGGCGGTTCGGTGAGTTCGACGTAAAAGGTACCCCTAACCCCGAGTTGGCCCGCAGTCTCTTGAACGGCGAGAACTACTACGCCTCGAAGGCCAGGATCATGCGTGCGGTCAATGAGTTCCATGAATTGTTCGACAAGCGCACGCTCGATTCAGTCGCTATTGCCCAACAGCGCACAAATCTTTATTTCTCTGGCACCATCCTGATTTTCGTCCTCCTTCTGGCTTGGCTCATTCTTTCGTCCCGCGTCGTATGGCGAAAAGTACAAAATCTGATGCAACTCGAAGAAGAGACGAGAAACATCGGAAAATCCCGCAATGTCTCCCAATTCGAGATTAGCTCCAATGACGAGATAGGGAATCTTTCCCGTGCCTTTATTGCTGCTCAGGCGGAGCGTGACCGCTATTTCGACCAGTCTCTCAACCTTCTTGCCATCGCAAAGTTTGATGGCCAGTTCAAGCGCCTGAACCCGGCGTGGTCAAGGGAATTCGGGTTCTCGCCGGAAGAGTTATCCTCTCGATCCTTCATTGACTTCATCGCTCCACGTTCCCGAACAAAGGCTGAAGCAGAACTGGATAAACTGGTGGCATGCCGCGGAGATTCATTCGAAATCCAGATGGCGTGCAAGGATGGATCGTTACGCTGGGTCTTGTGGAACATAACTGCCCTGGCGGAGGCCCGGGAATTCTATATCTCGGGCCAGGACATTACAGAGAGGAAGAATACGGAAATCGATCTGCAAAATGCGCAAAAGGCAGCGGAAGCTGCCAGCCGCGCGAAGAGCGAGTTTCTGGCGAATATGAGCCACGAGATCCGCACACCCATGAATGGCGTGCTGGGCACGGTCGACCTGCTTCTAAATACCTCGTTAACCAAGTCGCAGCGCGAGCTTGCGAGGCTGGCACGCACAAGCGGCGAGACACTGCTTACCATAATTAATGACATTCTCGATTTCTCGAAAATCGAGGCGGGTAAACTGACCATTGCTCCGACCCCCTTTGATCTTCTAGAAACGGTTGAAGGGGTGGCGGCCATGATCGCCATGCAGCACACCCGGAAGCATGATGTCAATATCATAGTGCGCTATCCCCCGCACGTCCCGCGCCACGTAATCGGGGATATGGGGCGCATCCGTCAGATATTGACGAATTTGGCCAGCAATGCCGCCAAATTCACGGATAAGGGTCACGTGCTCATCAGTGTCGAAAACGACGCGGTTGATGGCGACGAAGCCACGTTGCGTTTCAGCGTCGAGGACAGCGGCATAGGCATCGCTGCAAATAAACTGGAGAGCCTCTTCGATAAGTTCACGCAGGCAGATGCTTCCACCACGCGGCGCCACGGTGGAACAGGCCTTGGATTGGCCATCAGCAAGCAGCTGGTAAAATTGATGGGGGGAGCCATTACCGCCAAGAGCCGCATTGGCATGGGCTCAACGTTCTGGTTTACCCTCCGGCTCCCGCTGCAAAACAATCGACCGGCAGAGATACTGCCTTATACCGAATTGGCCGGTGTTCGTATGCTGATTGTGGACGACAACGCGGTCAACCGCCTCGTCCTGCAGGAGCAGATCCGCGGCTGGAAAATGCGTATCGGAAGTTGCGATTCCGGTGCAGAAGCCCTTAAGACACTACACCAAGCTCAGGCCGGAGGTGATCCCTACCGGGTCGCCATCCTGGATTATCAGATGCCGGAGATGGACGGAGAAATGCTGGGTCAAGCGATAAAACGCGATCCCCTTTTGCGTAATATCGAACTGATCATGCTTAGCTCGCTGGGACAGGAAGGAGAAGTCCAGGAGCGTCTCAAGAAGATTGGTTTTGCCGCCTATCTAGTCAAACCGGCGCGCCAATCGGAACTATTGGCAACGCTCAAAAATGTTTGGCATGCCCATTGCGAGCGACGCGCAATAGACCTGATCAGTGATTCGCAAGCCCTCCCGGAAGCTCAAGGGGCACCGGTAACTGACAACCCGGAACCCGCGTTTATCGGCACGCGTGTGCTGCTGGCTGAGGATAACGTAACTAACCAGATCATCGCAGAGATGATGCTGCGCAGCCTGGGCTGCGATGTCGACATTGCGCCCGATGGCAGTCAAGCAATACAGAGAATAGATGAATTCTCCTACGATATTGTATTCATGGATTGCGAAATGCCAGAAATGGATGGATTTGAAGCCACTGCTGAGATCCGCCGTAGACGCGACAGCAAATCCCGGCTCCCCATCGTCGCCGTGACGGCTCAGGCAATGCAAGGCGACAAGGAGCGTTGTCTGCTTGCAGGTATGAATGATTACGTAAGCAAACCGGTAAAGCAGAAAGATTTTGCGTCTGCCTTGAAAAAGTGGCTGCTGAAGAAAGATGGACATGAAACAGGCAAGGAAGAGAAAACACAAAATGAGGACGGAGTCAGCTGCGATTCCTCGCATGTCTTATCCTCCCTTGGCGCTTCGTCCCCTATACAGGCCTCGCCGGCATTGAACAGCGAGGTCGTGGCAAGCTTGCGTGCATTGGCGGAAGCAACGGAACCGGCCTTGTTCAACCAGATGTTTGCATCGTTCCTGAGCGACAGCGGGGAACGTATCAGTATCCTGAGAAGCGCAGCAAGCACGATCGATGCCCCGCGCCTGCAAAAAACCGCTCATGCGATGAAAGGCGCCAGTGCGAACGTTGGGGCAATGCACATGGCAGAGATTGCCCGGCAACTGGAAGTTTTAGGCAAGACCGCTACGGTGACGGGAGCCATCGCGCTGATAGAAGCAATGGAAAGAGAGTTTGAGAACGCGAAGAACGAGATTGATGCGATCACGAGACCGATTGATGCGTTGCAGGGGGAAGCTCAGCCATGAAAATCTTGATTGCGGAAGACGATACCACCACCCGCCTGATTTTCGGTGCTACTTTAAGGAAAATGGGGCACGCCGTGACGGCAGTAGAAGACGGGCAGAAAGCATGGAAGGCCTGGCAGCAGGAAGAATACGCGCTGCTCATCACTGACTGGATAATGCCGGACCTCGACGGCCTGGAATTATGCAAGAGGATCCGGGCCCAGCCCAGCTTGCAATATACCTACATTATCCTTCTTACCTCAATGGAGGGTAAAGGTAGTTATCTCGAAGGCATGGACGCGGGGGCCGATGATTTTATTACCAAGCCCTTCGATGAGGAACAACTGGCAGCGCGGCTACGGGTAGCCGAACGAATAATTGCCTTGCATCAGAAACTGCATCTCCAGGCCACGCACGATCATCTTACCGGTGTTTGGAACCGGGCCGCCATCATGGACTATCTGTTTGGAGAGGTGGAACGAGCAAAACGGCAGAGTACCTATATAGGGGTGGTAATTGTCGACCTCGACCACTTCAAGCGAATCAACGACACCTACGGACACCCCGCTGGCGATACCGTCTTGAAGGAAGCTGCCCGACGCATGCAGTCCGCCCTTCGTCCCTATGACCGGCTGGGGCGCTATGGTGGCGAGGAGTTTCTCATTACTGCCCCCGATTGCGATTTGAGCCAGACGATGGCCCTTGCTGAACGGGTCCGAAACTTTATGAGCTCAGATCCTGTTAAAAGTCACTCTGATGAAATTCCTGTGACTGTGAGCCTGGGAGTAGCGGTTGGTAGTGATCAGTTTGGCGAAGATGGAGCTGCCCTGATCGCCACTGCTGATGAGGCGCTCTACCGGGCAAAAAGAGCAGGCCGTAACCGGGTCGAATCCTGACAAAAACATGCAAGACTAAGACTGTGAGCTCGAAGCCAGGTGCGTTATCTTCCTGACAGGGGCCGCTCGCTTCAAATCACCCGGGAGATACAGAATAATGAATATCTGGTTCCCTTTTTTAAGGTGCCCCAAATCCTTCTGCTTATTGTCAATCTCCAGCCAGGACCTGACGTTCCCCCAACGCGGCGTTCACACGATCGGTTCATTCGTGTAGTTCTAATCATATCTCTTCACCGGATGCATATCTTTGTTGCCCAGCGCACCGAGAACGCTTTCCGTCACAGGGTATAAAACATAACTTCTAAGACATCCCTGGGCGCAACGTAAAGAGCGCGCTCCCCTATCCCCATTGATCAGGAGATGAAAATGAAAAATGCAAAGACTGTATTGGTGGCAATCGGCATGGCTGCAATGTCCAGCATCGCCCCGCAAGCTTTTGCCCAGGAAGACGGATTAGTTGGCGTGGATATCCGAAATATAAAGAAGGATATTGCCGAGAGTATCAACGTTGATCCCGGCAAGATCCCGTCAGCGGTTCGCGTAAAGGCAAATATAGCGACGGAAACTTGCAAGGTGCCGGAAGACATCCTTGCCCAGCAGGAGACGAAGGGAGGCGCGAACTGCGTGGCCAAGATGACTTCCCCAGCCCTGAACCGACTCGTAGACCGGGAAATAAGAGGAATCACGAAGCCGTAACTATTCGAATCGCGGTCTCGCAATCGAGGGTTAAGGGATCGAAGTTTCAATGATACTTCGCTCTCTGCTGCCGAATTCGCAAAAATGCCCCTGATCAGCGGCTAAACCGGAATCAATAGTAGCTGAACTTTATCTGCGCAAAGTAGGTGCGCTGTGGGAATGGGTGAAAAATCCAGTATTTGTCGTTATTCACGTTATTGATGCCGCCGATCAGGGACACCTGCTTGGCGAGCTGGTATTTCGCTACGAGATCCACGACGACGTAGCTGGTGATCCCGGTGTAGGCAAATCCGTTGGTATCGCTATTGTTGAGCTGATTGAACTGGCCGCTGCTATAGCGCACGCTCGCCGTTCCTGTCAGACGTTCGGTTGCGCGATAAGTCACAACGGCATTGGCGCGCCACACGGGTACTCGAGGCTGGCGCTTGCCAGTCGAGGGAGAGGCGGCATTCGGATTGGTCGCCGTCGGGCCCAACGCAGCTGCAGCCGCGTCGGCGGCCTCGTTCTTGACGATTCTGGAGTCTGTCCAGGTAAAATTCCCGGTAACGTCAAGCCCCTTTACGAGGAAATCCGATTGCTCGCCAGAAAATTCAATTCCGTAGGTATCGATCTCACCCACGTTTGAAATGAACGTTGCCTGAGAAGTCGTATTGGTTGACGGATTCGCAACCACGCCTGTTTGGGAAAAAATCGCGTTTTTGACCCGCTCCTGGAATAGACTTAAGCGAAGCCTTCCCTTATCGCGAAAATATTCACCGGACAATTCCGAGGAGAGCGCTTCCTCGCGCTTGAGGTTGGGGTTCGCATTGAAGGAGATCGCGGTCGCACCAGTGCCCACCGTCGTGGTTTGGAACAATTCCGATGCAGTCGGATAACGGTAAGCCTGCCCGATCGCTGCGCCAATCCTGACGCGTTCCATTGGCGTCCAGGTCAGCTTTCCCTTCGGCGAAAAATTGACTGAACTTCTGTCGGCCTGGTTCACGGTCTTGAGTCCCGCGCCCACGGTCGTGATATTTACACCGTCATACGCGTCCCAGTTTTCCACACGGCCGCCGAAGGTGAAGTTCCAGTCCTGGTGGAAGTCCCAGGCATCCTGTATCCAGTAGCCCTGAGTCTGGGTCTTGCCAACGGAACTTGAAAAGATTCCCTGCCCCCCGCCTGTCTGCCAATTGCCGGTGTTGTAGACCGGGTTCTTGAGAGTGTATAGATCGTGGTGGAAACCGAAGCTGATCTCGTGGTAGCCAAGCAAATCTGTTCTCGGCCGCCAGATCCCCTTCGCATCCACCGTATGCCAGCCCGACCCGGTTAAGCTGGTGATGCGTCCCGGCGCATTGATGGCTCCGGCCAGCGTCGGGTCAACCGTTGGTGCACGTACCGTATCCCTTGCCAGGTCAACAACGCTGCCTGTCAATTCCCAATCAAAAACTCCTCCCGTATTCGAGCGCAGATTGATGCCATGCGACCAGGTCGTTTGATTGGTGAGATTACCCGCGAAAGTAGGACTATTCGCAGCAGACAGGTTATATCGCCTGCCATCGATGTTGACAAACCCGGACTGCACCATGTTTCCAGCCGCGTCTCTCAGATAACTCTGAACTCTTGCAGTTGCGCTGTTTTGCCACATCCCAAAGGTGTAGGCGAGCTTGATAGCAGGGGCGATGTCGTAGGCCAACTTCCACTTGAAATTATCCTGCACAGTATGATTGATGTTTCCCGCCCCAAGTACCTGGGTGGGGGCGTTGGTGGGATTCAGGGTGTCAAAAGCTCCCGTAACCAACCTGTCGTCCCCACCCGCAATTGTTCCGGAGTTGAGTGCCGTCGCGAACGTAATGGGCTGGCTATGGGCGTCCAGGTGGCTGTAATCGAAGCGGAAAGACAAGTCCTTGTACTTGTGCCCGAAGTAGCCCATGTACCGCTGGCTTTCGTAGGTATCCTTCGTCCCATAAAGATTGAACGTCTGCCAGGATGACTGGACGTCGATGCCCGCTTCAAACTTCTCGGGCATCTTGGTGATGATGTTGATGACGCCGCCGATCGAATTGCCTGGGTAAGCCGCGGCGAAGGGTCCGTATAAAACGTTGACCTGGGCGATTTCGCTCGGGGAAACGGTGTTCCAGCGGGGTGAACCGGTGTTCTGATTGTTATTGCCAAGCAGGGATGACAGCAGGATTCCATCGGCGTAGATCAGGTTGCGCGCGCTCGCTGATGTTCCGGATGTGCGCATCCCGACGGGCGCGTTTGTATCGCCGATATAGCGTGTGCGCACCTGAATGGAAGGCAGATACTTGAGCGCGTCCTCAGGATTGGCCAGATTGATGGTCGCATCTATTTTTTCTTTCATGATTGTTTCTGTCGTCTGCGGCAGCCGGTATCTCTCCTTGTCCGTCTGCTTCGCAGGCGGCGTGACCTTGCCTCCGACCGTTATTTCCGGCATCTTTACTTCGGATCCGGCAAGGTCTGTTTTCTCTTCCGGCGCGTCGTGACGTGTCAGTTTGATTGGCGCTGATGATTCCTGCCTGACCGGCTCTTTTACCCTCAGATCCCGCTCATCGGCGGCCCTGGAAAACGATGCACAAGACACGAGGAAAAAAGAATAAAAAATGACTTTTGCATGTCCGGCGCGCATTGCGATCCCCACTCGACTGGAGCGTGAGATTAATGCATTTCTCCACAATCAGGAATGCGGCAAATTGTCGCACCTTACCGCTGATCTTGACCTCGTTCCCGATCACTGCGGCATGTCGGCTAAAGTTCAGCTATGATAAATTGGAAAGGACACCATCTATGTATTTCAACTGTCTGAACATGAACTCTGGAAGAATTCCGCCTTTGTTGCTTAATCCGGAAAGCGAGAAGGTCACGATCACGTGCTCTTATTGCGTGAATGCATTTGAAGAGATCGTCTCGCGGGTCATATATGAACCGAAGGTTTGCTGCCCACGTTGCCGGCACGTCGTAAAAGTCGATCTTCTTCAGCTGAATCTCATGCTTGAAGGGACAAGAAAGCACGCCGGCAACCTCTTCAAGAGGCTGGTGCAGCGATCAGGCGGCAGGCGCCCGGCGTAGGCAATTCGTCGACCAATTGAGAGCGGCAAGCTGAGCGCGCTGCCCCCTATGCGAACAGTGTGATGCACCGGCCAGGGGGGTGGCATTTTTCACGCTGACAGCAATCGCGGTTAAGGGGGCGGTAGAACTGGCGAGCAGTCGAATTGACAAGGCATCGAAAAGATTAGGCCATACCCTCGCGGGCGATGATTCCCGAATGATAGCGGTGACCCGCTAAACGGAGTAGGCGCGTTAGTATTGGGCCAGGAAGCTTGGAGAGGGTGAAACGGAGTGGACGCGGCGATCATAATGCTCCCCGTGCGGGCAAGGCCCGCGCGATTAGCGGATTAAATGGTCATCAACCAAGTAGGGCTTCAGCGGCGAGATTACATGAACCCGTTCGACTCAGAACGGTAAACGCCGTGGGAGCCTTACCAGAGAGCGCTCATAGCACTATGACTCTTTCCAGCCCTTTAGCAAACCTAATCAAGAATTGGCTGGCTTTAAACACAACAGTTTCCGAGCGCTCGGGTTTCTGAATGTCGGATTCAAGCCTACATAGCAAATCATCCAACCGCTCGTCACTGGCCGCATCGCCAGTCAATCCAAACATATCTACTAAATTTGATTTTTCCATTTACCGGCTCTCTTCACTCGTTGTTTAAGACAAGCAAACCAGCGGACAGTTTTATTGTTCCGAGCGCGCCGAAGGAAACTTGTACAGGATAATCATTACTTACAGCGTAAATCATCTCATTCCCGCAACGAGGCTCTCTGTACGATGGCGAACAGATGCTCCAGTGTGGGAACTGACTCCAGGGGATGTTGGGGGGATCTAGATGGAAATGGCCGACATTGTGCCAGATGGGAAGATCGCTATGCAGCGGCGGAAATCACAGGAGATTACTCTCAACCGGCATAGCGCGCGAGTGACGGAAAAGCCGACGGACAGGCAGGCATTTCTTCCAGCTCTTCAGTAAGCCATTAAACAAAAAGGATTAGAACGCAAGTGCGCTAATCCTTTGTTGGTAGCGAATCCCAGATTCGAACTGGGGACCAACGGATTATGATTCCGCTGCTCTAACCACTGAGCTAATTCGCCACGTGTGTATAAGAACCGAAAATTTTGCCATTCCCAGTCACGCCTGTCAAGATCATAAAACCACCAGATTCTATATCCATCTGATCTTTAACGGCGCTTAACCCCATTTTATCTATTCTTCATAACTGGGGTCGCCGGAGACGCCAGTCCGATTATTTCGGATTGGCCGCGGGTTGCCGTCCTGTGGGTTAAAACGGTCTGTATAATCGTCTTTATGAAATTCGACGTGGTTGTAGTAGGCGGAGGACTGGTAGGAGTCGGCTTGGCGCTTGCCCTTGCCCAAGGGAGCGTCAAAGTAGCGTTGATCGAGTCACGCGAGCCCCCCCCTCTTCCTGAAGACGATAGCTGGGATAGCAGAGTTTATGCAATCAGCCCTGGCAGTGCCGAGTTCCTGCAAAACCTCGGTGTATGGCAGGCGCTCGACCAAGCACGGATCACGCCTGTGTATGACATGGCGGTGTTTGGCGATGACAATGCCTCCCGTATTGATTTCAGCGCTTACGACATCGGATGTTCCGCGCTCGCTTTCATTGTGGAGAATCGTCAACTTCAGGCTGCGGTATGGAAAAGGCTCAAGCGCGAAAGAAAGAATGTCACGCTACTCTGCCCCGCGCAATGTGCATTGATGACGCGGACTGAGTCTCAAGTCCATTTACATCTCTCGGATGGAACCGAGCTTCAGGCAGCTCTGATTGCCGGAGCGGATGGTCTTAATTCCTGGGTGCGCGAGCAAGCGGGAATCGAAACGAAGCGGCAGCCCTACGATCAAACGGGAGTGGTCGCCAATTTCAAGGCTGAGCTGCATCACCGGAATATCGCCCACCAGTGGTTCCGTCGAGACGGGGTGCTGGCGCTGTTGCCACTGCCGGATACAATGGTATCCATGGTTTGGTCCGCAAACGAGGAGCAGGCCCGCAAGCTGCTCGAATCGTCGCGTGAAGACCTGTGCAATGAGGTTGTGGAAGCTTCCTGCGGGGTTTTGGGGGATATGCAGACCGTAACCCCGCCTGCCGCTTTCCCTCTGAATTTCGTGCACGTGACCAAGCTCGTGCAGCCTCGCCTGGCGCTGATCGGCGACGCAGCGCATGGTATTCATCCTCTTGCGGGGCAAGGGATGAATCTGGGGTTGCGGGATGCGAGAGAGCTGGCTGCAATAATTCTCACGCGAGGGTTGCAGGCGGATTGTGGAGACTATCTGCTGCTGCGCCGTTATGAACGCGCGCGAAAGGAGGATATCCTGGCCCTGGAACTTGCTACGGACGGTTTGCAGAAGCTGTTCACCGCCACCCACCCGACACTCATCCGCCTGCGCAACCTTGGACTGGAAATGACAAATCGGCTGCCACTTCTGAAGGACCGGTTGATGCGCCACGCGTTGGGCTAGAACTGTCGATTTGCAGACGGCAATGCAGGATTAAGATTATTTCAACCCGACAGAATCGGAGTAACCACGACCCATGCGTTCAAAACTAGTCCTTCCGTTCCTTTTGGCGTGCCTCGCCTTCGGCGAGGCCTTTGCTGATGAAGCTTCCTTGAAGAAAGCGCTGCAGGGGATATTTCCGGACGAAAAAATCGAAAGTCTGAAAAAGACGCCTTATCTGGGACTGTATGAGGTGGTGATCGGAGGCGAACTGTTTTATACAGATGACAAGGCCAGCTATCTCTTTTTCGGTCATGTAGTCGACCCAAAGACCCGGCAGAGCCTGACCAGCGAGCGCTTGCAGCAGATCAAGGAAGCGCGCCGGGTCAACCAGGACTCCCTACCCCTTGATCTGGCAATCAAGGCGGTCAAGGGAGACGGCAAACGCAAACTGGTGGTTTTTTCAGATCCGAACTGTCCTTACTGCAAGCGCCTTGAAAAGGAGCTCACCAACATCACGGATGTAACGATATACACGCTGCTCTACCCAGTTCTGAATGGCTCAATACCGACGGCCACGGCAATATGGTGCTCCTCGGACCGGCTGAAAGCCTGGGATGACTTCATGTTGAGAGGGACGGCCCCAACCGGAAAAAATTGCGAGGCTCCTATAGAAAAGCTGCTTGAGGCGGGCCGCAAGAACGGGATCAGCGGTACGCCGACGCTAATTTTTGCAGATGGCTCGGTTGTGCCTGGAATGATCCCGACGGATAGCATCGAAAAGAAGCTCAGTAGCGCGCGGAAGTAAGAGCCCAGGGGTTCCGCTAAAAGGCGAATCAGGCAGTACCTCTGTACCGGCGCGGATAATTGGTTTTAACGCGTCCCTGTATTTGTCGTATAGCCCAACGGCATGAGAACCCACATTTTTCCTGTCTGCCTCATTTTACCTGCCTGACTGGCTGCCTCCGCCCCGAAGCCCCAGAAAAAGTCTGCGCGAACGTTCCCCTTGATGGCGCCGCCCGTATCCTGGGCCACCATCAGTCGGGAAAGCGGTTGAGTCGTGTTTGGCCAGGTAGTGGCCAGGAAAACCGGGGCGCCTTGAGGGATAGCCCGAGGATCAATTGCGAGGCTTCTGCCAGCGGTCAACGGTACGCCCAACGAGCCGAGTGGCCCCGGAATATTGGCGGGAAGTTCACGGAAAAATACGAAGCTCGAGTTTTGCTGCAAGAGTTCGGAAAGCTTGTGCGGGTTCTTTTGCCCCCACTCCCGGATGCCCTGCATTGATGCTTTTTCCAGTTCCAGCTCGCCTCGCTCCACAAGAACCTTTCCCACCGATTTGTAGGGATGTCCGTTTTGATCGGAATAGCCGACTCTCACGATCTCGCCATCCTCGAGCTGCACACGGCCCGACCCCTGGATTTGCAGGAAAAACAGATCGACCTCGTCATCGACCCAGAGCAGCTCCTTGCCTTTAAGCGACTGTGGATTGCTCGTGATTTCAGCCCGGCTGTAAAAAGGTACTACCTTTCTTCCCTGCAACCGCCCGCGTAGCCTCATGTTCTTCAGTTCCGGGTACAAGGCGCCGAGGTCAATGACCAGGAGTTCATCCGGCGTTGTATAGATTGGGTGCCGGTAACGGCGCGAGGGCTGGCGGCTTCCCTTGAGCAGCGGCTCGTAATACCCCGTTATCAGCCCCTCGCCACTCCCGTCCGGATTCAAAACCTCATGGGGAACGAAGCGGCTCTCGAAAAATTGCCGTAAATCATCACTGCTCCTCCCCTGAAAATAGCTGGCCTGGGTGCAGGTTTCCTGCCATAGCGGCTGGTTTTTCAATACGCTGCAACTACGCAGGAAAGCATCCCATGCAGGCTGAATATCATCCTCCACCCAACCAACTACAGCGTTCCACGGGGCGGGTTGCAGCACGACAGGAGGAGGGGTGGGGATGCTTGACGGTATGGCAGCAGCCGGCTTTTCAGGCGCAGCAGGAGCTGTAGGAGGACGACTGGCACAGGCATCAAGTAACAGTAATGCAGCAATGGCTGTAAAACTTAATTGGTTTTTCATCACAATTTCGTTAAAGTTGCATTTCGCAAACATACAGCAAGATCAACCCGAAAACATGTGGGTATTAGCACTGGAAGCGTTCGTCGCTCTGACACTACTGATTCTCATCGTCTGGTGGACCAAGCCGGCCAAAAGAAATGACGAGGAGGAAAACGATGACGAAAAGAAAGAGTGACAAGCCTCACCCGAATATTTTGCCTCAACTGCGGATTCTTGGAAGGTTCGTTCTGGCCGTCGGCAACGCGTCGGTAATAACAATTCGCACTACATAGAGACATAGGGCCACGCCATTCCCGCTGTCTCACGCCATTCCCGCTTTCTTATACCGCGCATTTCTATCGCGTATAAATCCAGTGCGGTTCTCAAACGAATTTGGCAGAATGAACACCTTGCAAACATGGTTTTTACAAGGGGACAACAATGAAATACAAAAGTTTTCAAGAATTCTGCCAGTCGATCGCAGAGCGAAATCCTGGCCAGTCCGAGTATATGCAGGCCGTCGCAGAAGTGATGGAGAGTCTCTGGCCATTCATTACAGACCACCCCCGCTACGCGGAGCATGGCATCCTTGATCGCCTCATCGAACCTGAGCGAGTGATCATTTTCCGTGTAGCCTGGGTAGACGATCACGGAGAAGTGAACGTAAACAGGGGATACCGTATCCAGCACAGCTCATCCATCGGCCCTTACAAGGGCGGTACCCGCTTTCACCCTTCAGTTAATCTTTCCATTCTCAAGTTTCTTGCGTTCGAGCAGACTTTCAAAAATGCGCTCACCACGCTACCGATGGGGGGCGGAAAGGGAGGCGCCGACTTTGATCCGAAGGGACGCTCGCAAGGGGAAGTCATGGGCTTTTGCCAAGCTTATATGACCGAGCTTTTTCGCCATATAGGCTCGGACACCGATGTGCCCGCCGGGGATATCGGAGTCGGCGGGCGTGAAGTCGGGTACATGGCAGGAATGATGAAAAAGCTGTCGAACCGATCGGATTGCGTGTTTACCGGCAAGGGGCTGAGCTTCGGAGGCTCCCTCATTCGGCCGGAAGCAACAGGATACGGCACAGTGTATTTTGCGGAGGAAATGCTGAAGCAGTCCGGCCGATCGCTCGCCGGCCTGCGCGTTTCCGTTTCGGGGTCAGGAAACGTCGCGCAATATGCAGTGGAAAAAGCGATGCTGCTGGGTGCAAAAGTGGTGACTGTGTCGGACTCCGGCGGCACTGTTGTTGACGAAGAGGGGTTTACCAGCGAAAAACTGGCTGAGCTGATGGACGTCAAGAATCACCTGCGCGGACGTATCAGTGAGTATGCAGAACGTGTAGGAGCAGATTTCCTGCCCGGCGTGCGCCCCTGGCACGTGCCGGTCGATGTCGCGCTGCCCTGTGCGACCCAAAACGAGCTCGATGATGCAGACGCGGCGACCCTGATCCAGAATGGGGTCATTTGCGTCGCAGAGGGCGCCAACATGCCCTCGACTGCAGAGGCGGTAAAGCGCTTTGAACACCAGGGGGTGCTGTTTGCTCCAGGCAAGGCCAGCAACGCGGGAGGCGTGGCGACATCAGGACTTGAGATGAGCCAGAACGCAATGCGTTTGTCATGGCCGCGAGAAGAGGTGGATGCCCGCTTGCTGGAGATCATGCAAGCCATCCATCAATCCTGCCTGAGATACGGGAGACGCAAGGATGGGTCCGTGAGTTATGTGGACGGAGCCAACGTAGCGGGCTTTGTAAAAGTGGCAGACGCAATGATTGGCCAGGGAGTGATCTGACAACGAGATAGAATGGCAGCAGCATCCTATTAAGCCGCGGCACTCCGATGATCCTTGACGATTATAGCTCTTGCCCGGCGTCAGGATGATTTCTTTTCCGCCTTTCACAACCTAGCTAAATATTGCTACCCATTCTGAAACCGTTCGATCCACAAAAACAGCTATGGGTGGACCGCTTACTGTGTGAGTTGCCAATCAGGTGAGAAGCTGATTCAGCCAGCTAAGTTTGGCGATGTGTTGCCAAGCCAGGATGCCGACGACTACGCCAAAGAATGGACAGGAGGGACAACGAGTTGCGCCGACTCATCAGTTAGTCCGCTGCAAAAGCCAGTCATGGTCCATCTTTGCGTCGGAATAGCTTAATGCAATGCAAGCAAGGCGTGCAACTGGGCAACGACTGCCGCACCTTCACCCACGGCCGCGGCGACACGCTTGATTGAGTTGGCACGTGCGTCGCCGATCGCGAATACCCCAGGTGCCGAAGTTTCGAGCTGTAGGGGTTGAACACGGCTATTTTCCGAATGCGCCCACTGCTCACGGTCGGCAGGCGAGAGATCCAGGCCTGTGCATACAAACCCCTTGCCATTTAATTTCACACCGCAATTCTCAAGCCACCCGGTGTTCGGATCGGCCCCCACGAACAGGAAAACGCGGCGGGTTGGCATCGTCTGCATGCTGTCATTTTGGCGATTGCGCCAATGAACGGCGCTCACCCCTTCATCGCAGCCTTCGATCGCAACGATTTCGGATTCCGTATGTAAGGTAACATTCGCCAGCGACCCAATAGGGTCGATGAGATATTTTGACATGCTTTTTGCCAGATTGGCCCCGCGAATCAAGTGATGCACGTGCGCCGCGTGGCTCGCCAAGAATACTATTGCCTGTCCAGCCGAATTGCCGCCGCCGACCAGCACCACTTCTTCCTCTCGGCATAGCGCCGCCTCGATCGGCGAAGCCCAGTAATAGACCCCGCGACCTTCGTATTTATCGAGTTCGGGTATGCCCGGACGCCGGTATCTTGCACCCGTGGCGATAACCACGGTTTTTGAAGAAACCTTGACACCACAATCCAGTTTGAGCACGAGCGGAAAGCGGGAGCAATCGAGTGACGTCACTTCGACGGGGACCACCATTTCGGCACCGAATTTCTGGGCCTGAACATAAGCACGTCCCGCGAGGGCCTGACCGGAGATACCGGTCGGGAAACCAAGGTAATTTTCGATTCTCGCACTTGCGCCCGCCTGACCACCGAATGCATAGGTGTCGAGCACGAGTACGGAAAGCCCTTCCGATGCGGCATATACCGCAGCGGCAAGACCGGCGGGGCCAG
This sequence comes from Nitrosospira sp., assembly GCA_035692965.1. Classification (GTDB taxonomy): domain Bacteria; phylum Pseudomonadota; class Gammaproteobacteria; order Burkholderiales; family Nitrosomonadaceae; genus Nitrosospira. Next base: position 21,281 of record DASSHJ010000105.1, read on the forward strand.
CGCCGACAATCGCCGCGTCGTAGACCCGGTCAGCGCTCAGATCGATATACAAGCCGAGGCGACGTGCAAGTTCTCTTTCAGTGGGGCATTTAAGGACCGTTCCATCGGGACAAGCAACCAACGGCAATTCATTTGGACGCGGCTGATGGAGCTTCATCACATCTTCCGCAACACTATCAAGTGCCGGATCCAGTACTAGATGGGGATGGCTATTCCTTGAAAGAAATCCCTGCAACCGCACCATATCTGCCGCACCAGGGGGACCAATCAGTAGCGGTCCGCCTCCGCCGGTTTCGACCAATGCCATGCGTCTCAGGATCAGGGCTCTCATGATACGTTCCCCGACCTCGGCCTCGGCCACGACCACTGCGCGCAAGGAGGCTGGATCTATCATCAATGCTTCAACCATCTCAAGGGCACGCCCATAGGCAAGAGGAGGACGACCCGAAAGCTGTCCAACTTCGCCCGTGAAGTTGCCCGGTCCGCTCTCAATTATGGGAATCTCGATGCCGCAGCCATTTTTGCGTGTGGTTAGAATGTGTCCATGTAGCAAAACGAACATGCCCGTCCCGGGCCTGTTGGGTTCGAATAATAGTTCACCCGCCTGCCACGTGCGAACCGTGCCAAAACGCCTTAACCGTGTAATCTCTGCCGGAGCGAGCTTGGGAAACATCTGCTCGCGGCGTGGCGCGAGGGTTGGCGGCAATGAAAAATCTGCTGCGTTGGGTGGACCAGCGTTCACTTGACCAGACGTTGGCGGGAGCAAACTATCAGGGATTTTTTTCATCGTAGCTTGGGTGACCTCCACAAGGAATCACGCTGAAGGAAGGAATGATGGCTCAGCAAACTAATCCAAATCGTATGACCTACGGCCCGGGGTTTTGTCCGCGCTGCTTGTCCGCGTTCCATAAGATGGCCACGCCGAGGATCGCCGATGCTATTGAGGCGGCAAACACCGCGATCTTGGCTGCGGCAAAATCAGTCGCTGTCGGGAATGCCTGACTGGCTATAAACAGCGACATGGTAAAGCCGATCCCTGCCAGTGCGCCAGCTCCGATTAATTGTCGCCACGAATATTCATCAGGCTTGGTTGCGATTCCGAACCGCACAGCGATGACAGATGCCAACACGAGTCCCAGGGGCTTGCCGATTACCAATCCGACGATAACCGCAAGCATAAGAGGGTCGTGGCCGATGAGAGCCTCCCCCGTAACCGCGACTCCTGCATTAGCCAAGGCGAACAGCGGCAGCACGAGGTAGCTCGAGGGGCCGCCGGCATGTCGCAGCAGGCGATCGGCTGGCGATTCCAGGCGATCGTGGATTGCATCGAGCGCTCGCATCGCCGGAAGAGAAGGACCGTGCCGCAAGACCTCGCTGCGACGCCGTGCTTCAGTGCTCAGGATCGCGTCCGCTTGCACCATCAACGCCGTCAGATTCGGGGGCGGCCTCGTCGGAATGAACAGTGCCAGGATCACGCCCGCCATAGTGGCGTGAAGCCCGCTTGCGAGCACGCAGGCCCAGAGCAGGATGCCCAGAAGCACGTAGGGCGTGACGTTGTAAATGTGGGAGCGGTTGAGGAGGGCCAGCGCCGCAACAATGGCCGCCGCTCCCGCAAGATAGCCGAAGCTCATCGTGCCGGAGTAGAAGATTGCCACGACGATGATCGCTCCGATGTCGTCGACGATCGCTGCGGCCGTCAGGAAGATGCGCAGTTCGGCCGGCACGCGGTTTCCCATCATCACGATCAGCGCCACGGCAAACGCCGTGTCGGTGGCCATCGGAACGCCCCACCCGTGTGACCAGGGTCCCGCAGGCGCCAGTAGCAGGTAAAGGATCGCTGGCGCCACCATGCCGCCGATGGCGGCGGCAACCGGG